>JBBDRM010000110.1 GCA_040905475.1 Actinomycetota bacterium | reverse complement strand
CGACGCGCCCAGCGCGTCGGCGATGGCTCGGACCTTCACCAAGTGGTTGCGGTTGTCGCGGTTGCCGAGGGACCAGACCGAACGGTCGAACTTCGAAGCCATCTGCTCGTAATGTTCGATCTGCTTTCGGACGTTCGTGCGTTCGCTCATCGCGTCGCCGCCACGTAGACCTCGAGGTATTGAGCCGCCATCCGCTGCGGAGTGTATTCGGCCGCGGTCGCGCGGGCGTTCTGTGCCAGCAGCCGGCGCAGCCCCGCGTCCGCGGCGAAACGGCCGAGCGCGGCCGAAAGCTTCGTCGCGTCTCCCGGGGGCACGAGCGACGCGTTGACGCCGTCGTGAAGGAAGTCGGTCTGCCCGCCGAGGTCCCCGGCGATGACCGGCAGCCCGGCGTGCATCGCCTCGAGGTAGACGAGGCCGAACCCCTCGTGCGCCGACACGAGCGCGAACGCGTCGGCCGACGCGAGACGAAGGGCCTTCCCGTCCGCGTCGACCGGGCCGGCGAACACGACGCGATCCGGCGCCTCGGCCCGAGCGAGCGCTTCCAGCGCGACGCGATCCGGGCCGTCTCCGACGATCTCGAGCCGTATGGGTCGACCAGCCCGGCCGACCGCGCCGATCAGGGCGTCCAAGCCCTTGCGTCCGACCAGGCGGGCGATCGTGAGCACCACGACCTCGTCCGGAGACCAGCCGAGGGCGGCTCGATCCGGCTTCGGTAACGACGGCGCTTCCACGGCGCACGACACGACCGAGATGTCGGCGCGGCCGGTGAGAGCTTTGGCGCGCTGCGCGATGTCTCGAGAGATCGCCGTGACCGCGTCGGCGCCTCGAACGACCCGGCCGACGACGGCCTTGAGGGGCGGGAACCGGTCGGGGGAGAGACGGCTCGGGTCGTAGATATCGGCGCCGATCACGGTGAGGACGTGCGGGACCGAGGCGCGGCGCGCCAGAACGGCCCCCGCGGCTCCCGAGGGCACGGCGAAGAACGAATGGACGACGTCGAAGGTCCCGCCCGAGACGAGCCGGCTCCCTCCCCGGCGCGCCGCCGGGACGAACGACAGCAGCGAGGACGTGGATGCGCGCGCGAGCTCCCGCCGGCCGACGACCGATACTCGGACGACGTGAACGCCGTCGTCGAACGACTCGGACGGCAGCCCGGCTCCGCGGCTGGTCAGGACGGTCACCGAATGTCGGCCCGCGAGCTCGACCGCGAGGGTGCGCGTGAGCACACCGCCGCCCCCACCGAGCGGCGGGTATTCGTAGTTGACCAGCAGGATCCGCATGGACGTCGCCCCACCGCAGGAGGATGAGGAGTACAGGGTAATGTAGGCGCCGAGTCCGACGGAGCGAGATGGCAGACCTCACCCTCGAGAACGGCGATCGGCAGACGCCCGTCCGCAAACGCGGCGGCGGGCTGAAGATTCTGATCCGCATCCTCGTCGGCGTCGGCGTTTTCGGTTTCTTGATATGGCGGTCGGACGTCGGCGAGCTCTGGGACACGTTGCGCACGGCGAACCTCGGTTTCTTGCTGGGTGCGCTTGGGGCCATCTTCACCGGGCTGTTCGTCAGTGCGTTCCGATGGAAGGCATATCTCGACGCGCTCGAGATCGAGCTTTCGTACCCCACCCTCTTCCGTCTGTACTTCGTCGGTACGTTCTTCAATGCGTTCCTGCCGACGGGGATCGGCGGGGACGCGTACAAAGCCGTGCGCCTCGGGCGCGGCAAGGAGAGCCTCGCGCCCGCGTTCGCTTCGGTGTTCCTCGATCGCTTCGCCGGCGTCGTGGGCATGGCCGCTATCGGCCTCGTGTCGTCCGCGTACATCCTCGCCTCCGGCGACAACCGGCAGGGTGTGCCGCTCATCGCCCTTGGGGCTTCGATCGCGATCATGGGGACTGCGACCGTGCTGCTGCTGGGCGGCGAGCGCCTCCTAGGCGGGGGTCGCCTGATCAAGCACGAGGGGATCGGAGGCCGGATCCGCCGGGCGATCCGGCAGGTCCACGCAGCGGGACGCCACCCGGAAGCCGCAGGCCGCGGCTACCTATTCGGGGTGCTATTCCAGGGCCTTGTCTTCACCTACCACGTGATGATCGCGAAGGCGCTCGGCATCGATGGGGTCCCGATCGCGGCGTTCGCATCGATCGTCGTCATCTCGTCCCTGGCGACGATGATCCCACTTTCGCTGAACGGGCTGGGCTTCCGCGAAGGCGCCTATATCTGGGCGCTCGGCCGGTACGGCGTCGAGCACGATGTTGCGCTCGCGTTCGCTCTGCTCGTGCTCGCTGCGCTGCTTCTATCGAGCATCGTGGGGGGCATCATCTACGTCGCCCTCGGCGGCGAGGTACATGGCAGGGGGCACCTCCCCGCTACGCTAGAATCCGCGCCGTCCAGCGCGGCCGACGGCGACTAGGGGACCGGGCGCCGCGCCCACCGACCCGACGAGGAACCATGGCACCCAAGAAGTCAGGAAAGGATTCATCGAACGACCTCGGCGCCCCGGCTTCCGGACCGGCCGTCGCGCCGCAGACGAAGACCGTCGAAGAGAAGATCGCCGAACTGGAGAAGCGCCGGGCTGAAGCCTCCGGCCCGCCCTCGAAGGAGGCCGTCGAGCGCCAGCACGACCGGGGGAAGCTGACCGCGCGCGAGCGGATCGAGATCCTGCTCGACCCCGGCTCGTTCACCGAGCTGGACGCGATGGCCCGTCATCGGGCGCACGGGTTCGGGATCGAACGCACCCGTCCCTACGGCGACGGCGTCGTGACGGGATGGGGCTCGATCGACGGGCGAAAGGTCTTCGTGTTCGCCCAGGACTTCATGGTGTTCGGCGGGTCGCTCGGCGAGGTGTTCAGCGAGAAGATCTGCAAGATCATGGACCTGGCGCTGGAGACCGGCGCGCCGGTGATCGGCCTCAACGACTCCGGCGGAGCTCGGATCCAGGAAGGTGTCGTCTCGCTCGCGTCCTACGGCTACATCTTCGAGCGCAACGTCCGCGCGTCGGGCGTCATCCCCCAGGTGAGCGTGATCATGGGCCCCTGCGCGGGCGGCGCCGTCTACTCTCCGGCGATGACCGATTTCATCTTCATGACGAAGGAAACCTCGCACATGTTCATCACCGGGCCGGACGTCATCAAGACGGTCACCGGCGAGGAGGTCACCTTCGAGGAGCTCGGCGGGGCGATGACGCACGCCTCGCGCTCGGGGATCGCGCACTTCGTCGGCGAGGACGAGCGGCACACGTTGCAGATGGTCCGCTACCTCATGAGCTATCTTCCGCAGAACAACCTCGAGGATCCGCCTTTCTATCCGCCGACCGATCCCGCCGATCGCCGCGAGCAAGGGCTGGTAGAGATCATCCCCGACTCGTCGAACAAGGCGTACGACATGCGCGCGGTGGTCAAGATGGTCGTGGACGACGGCGAGTGGTGCGAGGTGTTCCCGCACTATGCGGAGAACATCCTCACCGGCTACGCGCGGCTCAACGGTCACGTCGTCGGGATCGTGGCGAACCAGCCGATGCATCTTGCCGGCTGCCTCGACGTCACTTCGTCGGAGAAGGGCGCTCGGTTCGTCCGCACCTGCGACGCGTTCAACATCCCCCTGATCGTGTTCGTCGACGTTCCGGGGTTCCTGCCGGGGACCAACCAGGAATGGGGCGGCATCATCCGGCGCGGCGCGAAGCTGCTGTTCGCCTTCAGCCAGGCGACCGTGCCTCGCATCTCGGTCATCACGCGGAAGGCGTACGGCGGCGCGTACGTCGTCATGAACTCGAAGTCGATCCGGGCCGACATGGCGTTCGCGTGGCCGACGGCCGAGATCGCCGTGATGGGGCCGGAGGGCGCCGTCAACATCATCTTCCGCAAGGATCTCGAGAAGGCCGACGATCCGAAAGCGGCGCGAGCCGAGAAGATCTCCGAGTACACCGACCGGTTCGCGAACCCGTACATCGCGGCGGAGCGAGGGTACGTCGACGACGTGATCGACCCTCGCGACACCCGCCCGCGCCTCATCAGCGCGCTCGAGATGCTCTTGACCAAGCGCGAGACACTTCCGCCTCGCAAGCACGACAACATCCCCCTCTAGTCGCATGGCAGAGCCTCCCGAGATCGAGGTCGTCGCCGGCTCGCCGACGCCCGAGGAAGAGGCCGCGATCCGGGAAGCCATCCTCCGCATATGGCGAAAGGATCAGAGCGAGGCGCAACGCGTCTCCGGCCGATCGCGTTGGGTCGTCGCCGCCCGCGCCGACTCTTCCGGCTGGGGAGCGGCCGACGTCCGTGGCTCCGACGCCTGGCGTCTGGCGCTGCGCCTGCCGGGCCTGGGGCTCGTGAGCGTTCGTCGCAGCGGCCGCGGCGACTCGAAGTGACCGCCGAGAACGCGGGCATGCCCCTGGAGGGGCTCCGCGTGATCGAGCTCGCCACGATCGTGGCCGGCCCGTCGACCGGCAAATACCTCGCCGACTTCGGCGCCGAAGTGATCAAGGTCGAGCACCCGACCACCGGCGACACGACGCGCAACATGGGCTTCAAGGATTCCGGCGTCGCCCTCTGGTGGAAGCTGATCGGCCGGAACAAGAAGCCGGTGACCCTCGACCTCTCTCATCCGAAGGGTCAGGACATCGCCCGCCGCCTGTGCGCGGACGCGGACGTGCTCATCGAGAATTTCCGCCCCGGCACGCTCGAGCGCTGGGGCCTCGGCCCGGACGTGCTCGAGGAGATCAACCCGCGACTCGTCGTGTTGCGGATCTCGGGCTTCGGGCAGACCGGCCCGTACGCGCGTAAGCCCGGCTTCGGGACGCTGGCCGAGTCGATCTCGGGCGTGGCCGGCGTCTCCGGGTTCCCGGACGGCCCGCCGATGCTGCCCGCGATCGCGCTGGCCGACGAGGTCGCCGGGCTCGTCGGCGCGTACGCCGTGATGATGGCCCTGCACGAGCGGGAACGCTCCGGGCGAGGCCAGGTGATCGACGCCTCGCTCTACGAGTCGCTGTTCCAGATCACCGGACCGCTCGTGATGGCGTACGACCGGCTGGGCGTCGTGATGGGACGGATCGGCAACCGGATCGCGTACTCGGCGCCGCGCAACGCCTACCGAACCGCCGACGGCCGCTGGGTCGGCGTGAGCGGAACCGCGCAGACCGTCGCCGAGCGGCTCTTCCGCGCGATCGGGCGGCCCGAGTTGATCGACGATCCGCGCTTCGCGACCAACAACGACCGGCTCGATCACATCGACGAGCTGGACGAGGTGATCGGCCGCTGGATCGGCGCCCACTCCCTCGACGAGGTCATGGAGGCCTTCGAGCGCGAGGACGCCGCCGCCTCCCCGATCTACGACGCGAGCCAGATCGTCGCCGACCCCCAGTACGTGGCGCGTGAGACGATCGTCACGGTCGACGACGATGAGCTCGGGCCGATCCGGATGCAGAACGTCACGCCACGCTTCGAGCGCACGCCGGGGCGCATCCGCCACGCCGGCCTGCCGATGGGCGCCGCGAACGAAGAGGTCTACGGAAGGCTGGGGATCACGGCCGAGAAGCTTGCCGAGCTCAAGGCCGACGGCGTGATCTAGCGCCGGGTGCGCTGCCAGCAGGGCAGGTGCCAGTGGCGTCGATGGTCCTCGGACCCTTCGCGCCACGCGACCACATGCTTGGTCCCGACCCGGATTTCCTGATTGCAGCCGGGGCAGCGGTACTCTTTGGTGGCCGAAGCCGGCTGGATGAGCCGCACCTGCCACCCGGGCGGGGCGGTCGCGACGGTGTCGGGCGCGCGGAGCTCCTCGGGCTCCTCCTCCGGGCGCCGAGCCCGGCGCTTCCGAGGCGGATAGTTCCGGCGCGGCACTAGATGGCGATCCCGCCGTCGATCTGGATGACGGTTCCGGTTGTGTACAGCGACGCGTCCGAAGCGAGGTAGATCGCGGCGCCGACGATGTCGGCGGTCTCGCCCCAGCGACCGAGCGGCACGCCTTGGACGGTGGCAGCCGCCACCGCGGGGTCGTCACGCCAGAGGTTCGTGTTGAGCGACGTCTTGACCCAGCCGGGACAGATCGTGTTGATGCGAACGTTCGCGTAACCCCACTCGACCGCGAGCGTCTTCCCGAGGTTGATCACCCCGGCCTTGGCCGCCCCGTAGAACGACAGCGTCGGAAACCCCTTGACGCCGGCGACGGATGAGACGTTGATCACCGAACCCGAGCCGCGCTCGACCATGTGCGCGCCGGCTTTCTGGCAGAACAGGAACACGCTCTTGAGGTTCAGCGCGATCCCCTTGTCCCACCCTTCCTCCCGCGTTGTGAGCAACGGCGCCATGAAGCGGGATCCTCCCGCGTTGTTGACCAGGATGTCGATCCCGCCGAGCCGACCGAGCGCCGCGTCCACGCAGCGCGCGACGTCGTCGGTCTTGGTCACGTCGCACGTGATCGGGACCCCCTTGCGTCCGGTCGCCTCGATCTTCCCGGCGAGCTCCTCGAGCTCTGTCGTGGTGCGCGCCGTGACGGCAACGTCGGCGCCGGCTCCGGCGAATGCCAGCGAGATCGCGGCGCCGATGCCACGCGACGCCCCGGTGACGAGGGCGCGCTTGCCTTCGAGCGAGAAGATCTCGGTTCCCATGGCCGTACTCCTTAGTAGGTGTAGAAGCCTCGGCCGGCCTTGCGCCCGAGGTAGCCGGCGTGGACGAGATGCTCGAGCAGCGGCGCGGGAGCGTATCCAGGTTCCCGGAACTCGCGGTACAGCGACTGGATGATCTGCAGCGACACGTCGAGCCCCACGATGTCGAGGAGCGCGAAGGGTCCCATCGGATGACCGCACCCGAGCTTCATCGCGTTGTCGATGTCCTCCGCGGTCGCGTAGCCCGATTCCAGCATCGTGATCGCGTCGTTGAGGTAGGGGAAGAGCAGCGCGTTGACGATGAAACCGGCGCGGTCCGGGCAGACGACGCAGTGCTTCCCCATCTTGGCGCCTGCCGCGAAGACGCTGTCTGCCGTCTCGTCGCTCGTGCGTATGGTGCGCACGACCTCGACCAGCTTCATCACCTGTGCCGGATTGAAGAAGTGCATGCCGACGACTTGCTCGGGCCGTTCCGTGACCGCGGCGAGCGCCACGACCGGAAGCGACGATGTCGTGGAGGCCAGGATCGCGTGCCCGGGAGCGATCTCGTCAAGGTGCTTGAAGTGCTCGAGCTTGACGTCGAGCTCCTCGGCGATCGCCTCGATGATCAGGTCGCAGTCGGCGAACGCGTCCATCTCGGTCGTCGTTTCGAGCAGCGCGCGCGTCGCCTCGAGCTTCTCTTGCGTCATCTTGCCGCGCTCGACGGCCTTCGCCAGCGACTTGTCGATCTTGGCAGCCGACTCGCTCGCGCG
The DNA here is from genome assembly GCA_040905475.1 of Actinomycetota bacterium. Classification (NCBI taxonomy): domain Bacteria; kingdom Bacillati; phylum Actinomycetota; species Actinomycetota bacterium. The sequence continues at coordinate 16,432 of JBBDRM010000110.1, read as the reverse complement.
CTGCTTCGTGCGCGCGCGAAGGACTACCTTGTACCCGGCCTTGGTGGCCACCTCGGCGATCCCGTTCGCCATCGTCCCCGAGCCGAGCACGCCGATCTTGCGGATGTGCGCGCCGGCCGTCGCCGGAACTTCGCGGCGGTGGTGACCGGACTCCTTGAGACGCGGCGAGTCGGCTTCCTCGTACTCGTAGAAGCCGCGGCCTGCCTTGCGGCCGAGGAACCCGGCGGTGACGAATTGCTTGATGAGCGGGGACGGCGCGTACAGCGTCTCGCGGAACTGGCGGTACATCGCGTCGAGGATCTCGTAGGTCGAGTCGAGCCCGATGAGGTCGAGCAGCGCCAGCGGACCCATCGGGTGTCCGCATCCGAACTGCATCGCGGCGTCGATGTCCTCGCGCGTGGCGAACCCGGACTCCACCATCCGCGCCGCGTTGTTCAAGTAGGGGAACAGGAGCAGGTTCGCGATGAAGCCGGCGCGATCCTGACACACGACCGGGTTCTTGCCGAGAGCCTCGGCGAAGGACTTCGTCGTTTCGAGGACCTCCGGGTCGGTGACGACCGTCTTCACCAGCTCGACGAGACCCATCACCGGCGCCGGGTTGAAGAAGTGGAACCCGACGACCCGGCTCGGGCGCCCGGTCTGGACGGCCATCTCGATCACCGGCAACGAGGAGGTGTTCGTGGCGAGGATCGCGTGATCCGGGAGCATCCCGTCGAGGTCCTTGAAGAGCTGCTGTTTGAGCTCGAGCTTCTCGGGGATCGCCTCGACGATCAGGTCCGCTTCCTTGAGTCCCTCCAGGGTCGTCGAGCCTTTGATGCGCCCGATCGCCGCGTCGCGCTCCTCCGGCGCCAGCTTCCCCCTCTCGACGGCGCGGTCCATCGAGTTCCGGATCCGCGCGAGGCCAGCCTCGACTGCGTCGTCGGTCACTTCGCGGAAGACGACCGTGTAGCCGGCGCGGGCACACACCTCGCTGATGCCCGATCCCATCGTTCCGCATCCGACGACGCCGACCGTTGTGATCTGCTCGCTCATGGCTCCTCCGGATCTGCTCTTCGACTCCGAGCATTGTTGACGACGAGGGCTGTTCCGCGCGACTTGTCGACGGAAACTCGCCGTCACGTCCGTTCCGCTAACATCCCCGCTCTGGAGCGACCTCCATCCAAACGATCGACGCGAGTACGTGGAGCGAAAGACCATGGCGAATGAGGAGGAGCGCCTCTCGCGCATCGAGCGGGAGCTCCGGGAGGCGAATGGCCGGCTGGAGCTGGCTCTTCGTGACCTGCGTTCCTCCAGCGAGCGGGCGGACGCGGACGCCGCCAGGCTTCAGGAATATCGGAGCAGAGCCCGGCGCGCCGAGCGGCGCCTTGGGATCTTGGGCAGGCGGCCCGCGCTCCGGCTCGTCCTCAAAGCATCGCGGATCACCAGCGCTTTGCTTCGCCGCGCGCGGTTCGGCCGACCGCTCGAGCGACGGGCGCAGCAACGAGCGCAGCGAGACGTCGTCGCATCGATCCGCGCCCTCCGCCCGGGTGAGGAACCTCGCGAGGGGCCGCTCGTTTCGATCGTCGTCCTGACGCGTAACGGGAGCGGACACCTCCGGCGACTGCTTCCCGCATTGCGCGATCGCACCGCGTACCGATCGTTCGAGCTGATCGTGGTCGACAACGCTTCGGAGGACGACACGCCGGCCCTTCTCGCGCAGCCGTGGACGTTCCCGATCAGGGTCATCCGCAACGAGGAGAACGCGAGCTTCTCCGCCGGCAACAATCAAGGGATTGCCGCCGCGCGCGGCGACCTCGTCCTGTTCCTCAACAACGACGTCGAACCGATCAACGCCGGCTGGCTCGGCTCGATGGTCGGCGCCGCGCAGGAGGATCCCGCTCGCGCGGCGGTCGGGGCGTTGCTCGTGTATCCGCGAAGAGAAGGGAAGGGAAGCCCGAAGGATCCTGACGGGCTGACGATCCAGCACGCCGGGGTCGGCTTCACGTTCGCCGGAGGGGCGCCGCGCGCGCGGAACCTCGGGACGGGAGAGGATCCGCGCGACCCCGCGCTCGCCGCGACGCGGCGCGTTCCCGCGGTGACGGCGGCGTGCATGCTCGTGCACCGCGATCGCTTGCGGCGCGCCGGCGGGTTCACCGAGGGGTACGTGTACGGGGCGGAGGACGTCGATCTGTGCGTCAAGCTGCGCGCGGACGGCGGCGAGATCGTGCTCTGCGGCGGCGCAGCGCTCTTCCACCACGAGTTCGGGACGCAGGTGATGCTCCCCTCGGACGTCGTGCGGCAGAACCGAGCGCGGAACTGGGCGCTGTTCGCCGAGCGATGGGGGGCCCCGCTGTGCCGGTCCATCCGGCTCGATCAGCTCCTCGGCGACGGATCGTGGACCGGCCGGACCACGAGGACGATCGCGATCACGGTCACGAAGGACGACCCGACCGCCGGATGGGGCGACTACTACACGGCCCATGAGCTCGGCGACGCTCTGACCGCGAAGGGCTGGGAGGTCCTCTACATCGAGGGTCACCAGAACCGGTGGTACGCCGTGCAGCAGCACGTCGACGTCGTCGTCGTGCTGCTGGACCGCTACGACATCCGTCGCGGTCCCTCGGGCGCCTTCACGATCGCGTGGGTCCGGAACTGGACCGATCGGTGGATCGCCAGGCCCTGGTTCAAGCGGTTCGACGTCGTCGCAGCGTCGAGCGACGCCAGCGCGGCGATCATCCGGGAGCAGACCCTCCACGATCCGGTCACCCTGCCGCTGGCGTCGAGTGAGCGTTTCCGGCCGTCCGAGCCGCACCCGGACCTCGTCTGCGACTACACGTTCACCGGGAACAACTGGGGATCCGGACGGGCCGTGCTGGATCGGATCGACGTGCGCCCCGGCGAGACGTTCGCCTTGTACGGCAGGGGATGGGAAACGGTCCCCGAGGCGGCCGCCCATCGTCGCGGACAGCTGGAGTTCGAGCGCCTTCCTCAGCTGTACGCATCGTCCAAGATCGTGATCGACGACACCGCCGAGCATTCCCTGCCCTACGGGTCGATGAACTCTCGGGTGTTCGAGGCGCTCGCGTGCGGCACGCTCGTGATCACCAACAATGTGCGCGGATCCGAGGAGCTGTTCGGCGGAGCCCTGCCGACCTACGGATCGCGGGAGGAGTTGCGGGCACAGCTCGACCGTTACCTCGCCGACGACGAGCTGCGCGCGGACACGGCGCGGAAGCTGCGATCTCAAGTCCTCGCCTCGCACACCTACGCGCATCGGGCCGAGACCCTCCTGACCTCCGCCGTGGCGGTCGTTCGGCTGCCCTCGGTCGCGGCCCGGATCTCGACGCCGAACTGGGACGTCGCCGAGGAGTGGGGCGATACGCACTTCGCCCGCGATCTCTCCGGCTCGTTGCGCAGGTCCGGCTTCCGAACGAGCATCCACGTGCGGAACGAGTGGGACCTTCCGGAGTGCCAGGACGCCGACGTTGTCGTGCAGCTGCGCGGCCTTCATGACTACGCGCCGAAGCCGGGCCACCTCAACGTGATCTGGATCATCAGCCATCCCGACGACGTGGATATGGACGAATGTGAGCGTTTCGATCTGGTTCTCGCGGCGTCCGAGCCCTTCGCGGATGAGCTCTCCGCGAGGCTCGGCGTTCCCGTCCTTCCGCTCCTGCAGGCCACCAATAGCGACAAGTTCCGCCCGGTCCAGCCCGATCCCACGCTTCGTTGTCCGGTGCTGTTCGTCGGCGGCTCGCGGAAGCAGTACCGTCCTGCCGTCATGTGGGCGATCGAGCTCGGCGTGCCGCTCCACGTGTACGGATCGAACTGGGAGGGCCTGATCTCCCCGGAGCATCTCAAGGGTTCGTACTTCCCCAACGAGCGGTTGCGTGAGCTCTACTGTTCCGCCGACATCGTCCTGAACGACCACTGGCCCGACATGAGCAAACACGGCTTCATCTCGAATCGGATCTTCGACATCCTCGCGTGCGGGGGCTTCGTCGTCTCGGATCACGTCGAAGGGTCGCAGCGGTTGCTCGGCGACGCCGTGCCGGTGTTCCGGAGCAAGGAAGAGCTCGCCGAGATCCTCGCGCGCTACGCCGACGATCCGGAGGCGCGGAGGGCGCTGGCACAGGCGGGCATGGAGCTCGTCAGGCGAGAGCACTCGTTCGACGCGAGGGCTCGACAGCTCGTCCCGATGCTCGAAGAGCGGCTCCGCTCCCGGCCTTCGACCATCGAGGACATGAGCGGCGCGACGCTGGGCGATCGCGGGTGACCCTGCATTGAGCGCTCCTCACTTCTGTCCCGCGTGCGACGAGGAGGTCGACGCGTTCCTTCCCGGGCCCGGCGGCCGACCCGGTGCGCGATGCCCGCACTGCGAGGCGCTCGAACGGCACCGTCTGCTGCGGATGGTCCTCCGATCCCACCGGTACCTGATCGTTGAGCCGGCGCGCGTGCTCGACATCGCGCCGGCGCCATCGACCCGGCGGACGCTCCGCCCGGGCCTGGGCCGCCGCTACGTCGGCGTGGACCGCTTCATGGCAGGCGGGGTGGACGTTCGTTGCGACCTCACTCAGCTTCCGCTTCAAGCCGTCGCCTTCGATCTGATCATCTGCTACCACGTGCTGGAGCACATCCCCGACGACGGCGGTGCGATCCGGGAGATGGCGCGCGTGCTGAAACCAGGCGGGATCGCGATCGTCCAGGTGCCTCGCCGCCGCGGGGTCCCGACCGACGAGGATCCGTCCGCCCCGGAGGAGGTCCGCATCACCCGGTTCGGCCAGCACGATCACATCCGGTGGTACGGGGACGATTTCGAGTCGCGGCTGAAAGAAGGCGGTCTTCTCCCCACGGTGGTCCAACCTGCCGGCGAGCTGTCCGCGAAGGAGATCGAGCGCTTCGGCCTCATCAAGGACGAGGAGATCTGGATCTGCAAGCGGACCGATCCTTACTCGGGGCTCGCGCGGCGCAAGGGGGTCTCACGGCTATTCCCGCTGCGGACGTTGCCGTTCCGCGCGACGAGGAGGCTTGGCCGCAAGGCCGGCAGACCGGCCCGGCGCTAGCCGGTCGGCCGGCCGCGGAAGTGGCAGAAGCGCGCCGCAGCGACCTCTCCCACTTCGCATCCGGCCTCTCGCGGCCCCAAACCGCACCTTCGCTACCATGGGAGCGAGATGGCCGTGAATCATCCGAAGGACGAGCCCTGGCTCTTCCGCACCTACGCGGGCCACACGAGCGCGCGGGCGTCGAACGAGCTCTACAAGAAGAACCTAGCCAAGGGTCAGACGGGGCTGTCCGTGGCCTTCGACCTGCCGACCCAGACCGGTTACGACGCCGACCATCCGATGGCCGCAGGCGAGGTCGGCAAGGTGGGCGTCCCGATCGGCCACCTCGGTGACATGAGGGCCCTCCTCGACGGGATCCCGCTCGACAAGATGAACACGTCGATGACGATCAACGCGACGGCGATGTGGCTCCTGTCCCTGTACATCGCGGTCGCCGATGAGCAGGGAGCGCCGCGCGGATCCCTGTCGGGGACGACGCAGAACGACATCCTCAAGGAGTACCTGTCGCGCGGGACCTACATCTTCCCGCCCGGCCCTTCGATCCGGCTGATCACCGACATGATCACGTTCTGCGCGGACGAGGTCCCGAAATGGAACCCGATCAACGTTTGCTCGTACCACCTGCAGGAGGCCGGCGCCACGCCGGTCCAGGAGGTGGCGTTCACGCTCGCGAACGCCGTCGCGGTGCTGGACGCGGTGAGGGCCTCCGGCCGGGTGCCCGACGAACAGTTCGCCGTAGTCGTCGGGCGCATCTCGTTCTTCTGCAACGCCGGCCTCCGTTTCATCGAGGAGACGTGCAAGATGCGCGCGTTCACCGAGCTCTGGGACCGGCTCACGCGCCAACGCTACGGCGTCGCCGACCCGAAGTTCCGCCGTTTCCGCTACGGCGTTCAGGTCAACTCGCTCGGGCTCGCCGCTTCCCAGCCGGAGAACAACGTGTACCGGATCCTGCTCGAGGCGCTAGCCGTGACGCTGTCGAAGGACGCGCGAGCCCGCGCGCTGCAGCTCCCGGCGTGGAACGAGGCGCTCGGGCTCCCGCGGCCGTGGGATCAGCAGTGGTCGCTCCGCCTCCAGCAGATCCTTGCCTACGAGACCGACCTGCTCGAGTACGAGGATGTCCTTCGCGGGAGCGAGGTGATCGAGGTCAAGACCCGCGAGATCGCCGACGGCGCGTGGGCCGAGATGGAGAAGGTCCTCGGGATGGGCGGCGCCGTCGAAGCCATCGAGTACATGAAGTCGGAGCTGGTCGGCTCGCTCGCGCGGCGTCAGCGGGCGATCGAGTCGGGCGAGATCACGGTTGTGGGCGTGAACCGCTACAGCGAGGCCGAGCCCTCGCCGCTCGATACCGACGAGGCGATGTTCGAGAAGCTCGACCCCGAGGCGGAGAAGCGCCAGATCGCGAACCTCGAGGGGTGGCGGGCCTCGCGCGATCCCGGCGCAGCGGCCCGCGCGCTCGACGCGCTCCGGGCCGCCGCGCTCGGCGCCGAGAACCTCGTCCCGGTGTCGATCGAGGCCGCGCGCGCCGGAGTGACCACCGGCGAGTGGGCCGACGCGCTCCGCGAGGCGTTCGGGGAGTTCCGCGCCCCGACCGGGGTCGGCCGGACCGCGCTGACGCGCAACGGTCACGAGGCGCTGGAGCAGGTCCGCGCCAAGGTGGCCGACGTCGCCGAGCGGATCGGAGCCACGCGGCTCAGGATGCTCGTCGGTAAGCCGGGTCTCGACGGTCACTCCAACGGCGCCGAGCAGGTCGCCGTCCGCGCGCGCGACGTGGGCTTCGAGGTCGTCTACCAGGGGATCCGCCTGTCGCCCGAAGCGATCGCCCGGGCCGCGGCGGAAGAGGACGTCCACGTCGTGGGGTTGTCGATCCTCTCCGGCGGGCACGCGCTGCTCGTTCCGGACGTGCTCGATCGTATGCGCGCGCACGGCGTCGATCCGGCGAAGGTTCCGGTGATCGTCGGTGGGATCATCCCGCCTGCCGACGCTGCCAAGCTCCGGGAAGCCGGGGTAGCGGCGGTCTTCACGCCGCGCGACTTCGATCTGACCCGGTTGATGGGTGAGGTCGCCGAGCTCGTCGCGGCCGCGCACGACGGCGGCCGACCCGAGCAGGGCTAGGGCCGCTTCTCCTTCGTACCCTCGCTGTTCTTCGCGCGCCCGAAGCCCCCCCGGCGAACGATCGTCCGCGCGACGTTCCGCGCTTTCCAGAACGCGCTGGCCTCCATCCGCTTGACCCGGTCCTGAGCCGTATTGAGCTGACGGCGCAACGCGTCTCGCTCCCGCAGGTGTTCATTCAACGTTGCTTTCTGCTCCTCGAGCCACGTGGACGGAGCCGGCTCCGTGCGCATCGTGTCGAGCCGTCCCGCACCGGACCACAGAGGACGCGCGTCCGGCCATTTGGCGACGAGCAACTCCCGCGCTCGATGGAAAGCGGCAGAGGGGAAGGCGAACGGGGAGTTGCGGAAGCATGGGGCTTCGACGACGACGTTCCGTAACCCGAGCGCGTTCGCGGCCAGACAGAGGTCGGCGCCGTACAGGTGGAACCCGAGGGACGGGTCGAATCGCAGGGGAGTGGTTCGGCGCACGGCGAGCACCATCTCGTCGACGCTGCCGACCTCGGCCGGCAGGGGCACCGGTGTGTCCGTCAGCTTGTCGCGATCGACGATCCGGCCGACCTGCTCGACCTCACCGTCGCGGCCGCGGGTTCCGAACGCACCGATCACGCCCACCGGCGCGAACTGGGCCTCGGCTTCCTCGAAGCCCCGGGTGAAGAACGCGTCCCAGCCTCTCGGCAGGTACATGCCCTGCTGCACGAAGACGACGAGCTCGTTCTTCGCCGACCCGATCTCCTCGTTGAACGCGTCGGCGGCGCTCGCTGAGCTTCGGATCAACAGCAGCTCGTGCGGCGTCCCCGGTGCGAAACACGGCGAGCGCATGAGGTTGGACCGAAGCTGCTGCTCATCGTTGACGGCCGCGACGAACGTGACGGGCCGGGACGCCGCCTCGGCGACCGGTAGCAACTCGCCCTTGAAGATGTACTCGTAGGCGTCCAGATACTTCTTGGCGTGCCCGGGATCCACGGCGAATCGGTCGAGCAGCGGCCGGGCCGCACGAACGTCCTCGTCCGTGATCGGGGCCGGGACGATCGATTCGACGCTCGGCAAGAACCCGGCGTCCAGCATCATCTTCGTGACGGTCGCGTGTGTGAAGAAACGCAGGTGCGTGGAGTCCAGGAGGCCGGCGGGCTGATACATGAAGTCGGCGCGAAGCAGCTCCCTGATGATCGTGAAATGGCCGATGTTCGGGACAGATATGAGCACGATGCCCTTGTCGGAGAGCAGCCGGCGAACGGCGACCAGAACCGCTTCTGGGTTCACCAGGTGCTCCAGGACGTCGCCGAAGAGCACGCAGTCCAGCGAGCCGGGCTCGATCGGCGGCAGCTCGCGTTCGATGTCGAGCACGAACACGTCGTCGATCCGGGATCGTGCGATCTCGGCCGCAGCCCGATCGAGCTCGACGCCGGCGATGTACCGCTCGGGGTCCTGCTGCTTCAGCTCGGAAGCCAGCCGTCCGTTGCTGCACCCGACCTCGAGGATCCGTTTGGCGTCTCGCGGCACGCCGCGGAAGAGATACTCGTTGAATCCCTCGTAGTAGTCCTCTGACGGGGGCTGGGGAAACATCGTGGGATCCCTCCGCGGCCGGAAGACGCCTCGGCCGCATCTTACCGGCGTAGGATGCAATGCCGATGACCGAGGAGACGCGCAAACCGTCTGAGTCCGCCGTAGTGCTATCGCAGGCTATGAGCATCACGGACGCGAATCTGTCGGGGAACGTTCACGGTGGCGTGATCATGAAGCTCTGCGACACCGCCGCCGGCCTCTCGGCCGTCAAGCACTGCCGGAGCCGGGTCGTGACCGTTGCGATGGACGAGATGGTGTTCATCGAGCCCGTGTATCTCTCCGACGTCGTCACGCTGAGCGCGCAGGTCAACGACGTGGGTCGAACCTCCATGGAGATCGGGGTCCGGGTAGACGCCGACAACACCATGTCCGGCGAGCGACGCCACGTCTCGACCGCGTATCTGGTGTTCGTGGCCCTCGACAAGGACGGCAACGCCAAGCCCGTCCCTCGGCTCGAGCCCGAAACCCCCGAGGAGCGCCGCCGGATGGCCGAAGCGAAGATCCGACGCGAGCACCGCCTCGCCCGCAAAGACGCGATCCTCAAGAGGCGGGCGGAGCACGGCGAGTAGGTTAGGATTCGGACGTGCCGGTCTCGAAGCTCACGATCGCGGTGCCGGTCTACAACGAGCGCGCCCGTGTCGCCCGCGCGTTGAAAGAGCTGAACTCGACGCCGTTCCCAGTCGAGACCGAGATCATCATCGTCGACGACGGGTCGATCGACGGCACCTGGGAAGAGCTGGGCCAGATGATGCTCCCCGAGCAGATCCGGCTGATCCGTCATCCACAGAACCGGGGGAAGGGCGCGGCCCTCCGAACCGCGCTCGAAGCCGCGACCGGCGACGTATTCGTCCCGTTCGACGCCGACCTCGAGTACGACCCCGGGGATCTCGCGAGATGCCTGCAGCCGCTCATCCGCGACGATGCCGACGTGGTCTACGGCACGAGGAACTTCGGTTCTCACACCGCGTTCTCGTACTGGTACGTGCTCGGCAACAAGTTCCTCAACACCTGGGCCAACGTTCTGTTCAACTGTTACATCTCAGACCTCGAGACCTGCTTCAAGATGGTCCGGACGCCGATCCTACGGACGCTGGGCCTGAGGTCGGACGGCTTCGATATCGAGGCCGAGGTGACGGCCAAGCTTCTGCGGGCCGGTCACCGCCCGTACGAGGTGCCGATCAGCTACAAGGCCCGAACCCGAGCCCAAGGGAAGAAGATCGCCTGGCAGGACGGCGTCATCGCGCTCTGGGTGATCGCGAAGATCCGCTTCGGCAGACGCTGAACGCGGTCGCTGTACTTTCGAGCAGAACGGCCACACCCGGAGCGGGTAAACTTGGTTGGTTCGTTCGCAGTTCTCTTTCTCGAGGTGGGTTGATCCGCGCGTGAAACAACAGGAACGTCCGACGATCGAGTTCCGCAGCTTCCGGGAGAAGCCTCGCCGGAAGCGCAAGGTGCTCAGGATCGCGCTCATCGTGTTGCTCGCGCTCGGACTCCTGATCGGGGGCACCGGCCTCTACGTCTGGAACTACATCAACGACAAGTTCGAGCAAACTCACCAGGACCTGAAGGTCGACCCGCTACCTCCCGGGCAAGCCCAGAACATCTTGGTGCTCGGCTCCGACCGGCGCGACGTAGTCGACAAAGCGCAGCAGGACGATCGCGCCTTCCGAGGTGGCACCGGAAGGCGAGCCGACACCATTCTCGTAGTCCACGTGCCTGCCGACCATCGATCGGCCACCGTCCTGTCCTTTCCGCGCGACCTTCGCGTGAAGATCCCGGGAAAGAGCGGCTTCTCCAAGATCAACGCCGCATACAGCGGCGGGCCCGATCTCGTGATGGACACGATCAGAGCGCACACAGGGTTGAAGATCCATCACTACGTCGAGATCAACTTCGCTTCGTTCCAGGAGATCGTCGATGCCGTCGGCGGGGTTCGGCTCTGCGTCGATCGCGCGTACGACGACAAGGAATCGGGCCTCATCATCAAGAAGCCGGGGTGCCAGGTCTTCGGCGGGAAGCTCGCGCTCTCCTACGTCCGCATGCGGAAACAGGACCCGCGCGGCGACTTCGGACGGATCGAGCGACAGCAGCAGTTCATGCGGGTACTCATGAGCAAGGTGACGAGCATCGGGTTCCTAACCGACATACCACGTTTGATAAAGCTCGCGAACGCCGTCAAGAAGGGGATCGTCACCAACAAGGAGCTCGATCTCAATGAGGTCCGCGGGATCGCGAACAAACTCGCCGATTTCAAGCAATCGAACGTCGACTTCCGGGTCGTCCCTTCCTTCCCGGACTACATCGGGGGCGTTTCGTACGTGATCCAGCGGGACAAGGAAGCGAAGGCTGTATACGCGGCTCTTCGGAACGACACCGAGCTGCCTCCCTACGGGAAGACCGGCGCGTCGATCCCCAAGCCGGAGGATGTGACGGTGACCGTGCTCAACGGAACCATCACCGTTGGGCTGGCCGGCAAGGTCCGCGACGACCTCGAGGAGCTCGGCTTCGACGTCCGCGAGATCGGCAATGCCGACCGTCGCGACCACGCCACAACGACGATCTTCTACAAATTCGGAGCCGAGACGAAGGCTGCCCTGCTGAACGACGAATTCCCCGGCGCCGTCGTCAAGGAAGGCTCAGCCAAACAGGACACCGACATCCTCATCGTCCTGGGTGCCGATCAGGTGCCGTCGGCGAGCCCCAGCCCGAGCTAGCCCGGCCGACCGGGTACTCTTTCGCTCGAGATGAAAGCGCTGATCCCCTCCGGCGGAGCCGGAACCCGGCTGCGGCCGATCACCCATACCTCGGCCAAGCAGCTCGTTCCCATCGCCAACAAGCCGATCCTGTTCTACGGGCTGGAAGCCCTGGCCGAAGCCGGCGTGCGTGAGGTCGGGCTCGTGGTCGGCGATACGGCACCCGAGATCGAGGAGGCCGTCGGGGACGGGTCGCCTTGGGGGATCGAGGTCACGTACATCCCTCAGGAGGCGCCGCTCGGCCTGGCCCACACGGTGCTGATCTCCCGGGAGTTCCTCGGCGAGGACGACTTCGTCATGTACCTCGGCGACAACGTGCTCAAGGGCGGGATCACGAACCTCGTCCGAGCGTTCACCGATCGCCCCTGTGCAGCGCAGATCTTGCTCGCCCACGTTCTGGATCCGCAGCGGTTCGGGGTCGCCGAGCTGGACGGGGATCACATCGTGCGGCTGATCGAGAAGCCCGAGAACCCCCCCTCGGACCTCGCGCTCGTGGGCGTGTACCTGTTCACGCCGCTGATCCACGAAGCCGTGCGCGCGATCCAACCGTCCGGGCGCGGCGAGCTCGAGATCACGGACGCGATCCAGTGGCTCATCGATAACGGTCACGAGGTCCGGCCGCACCTGGTCGAGGGCTGGTGGAAGGACGCCGGAAAGCTCAACGACTTGCTCGACGCGAACCGGCTGATCATGGAAGACCTGAAGCCGGAACGGTCGGGGACCGTGGACGAAGCCTCGAGCCTGGTCGGTGCCGTCGTGCTTCAAGAGGGCTCGGTCGTCGAGAACTCGACGATCCGCGGTCCGGCCGTCGTCGGCCGGGGCACGCGGGTGATCGACACGTTCATCGGTCCGTACACGGCCATCGGCGACGCGTGCGTCATCGAGGATTCCGAGATCGAGCACTCGGTGATCATGGAGCGCTGCGTCGTTCGCGGGATGCACCGGCTCGAGGACTCGCTTCTGGGGAAGGAAGTCACCGTGGAGCGATCCGACGACAAGCCCAAGGCGTACCGGCTGATGGTGGGGGACCACGGCCGCGTCGGAGTGATCTGACGTGCGCCTGTTGGTCACGGGCGGCGCCGGGTTCATCGGATCCAACTACGTGCATTGGGTGCTGCGCGAGCGCCCCGACGTCGAGATCACCAACTACGACCTGCTGACCTATGCCGGCAACCTCGAGAACCTCCGCGACGTCGAGGAGGGCCCGCGCTATCGGTTCGTCAAGGGCGACATCTGCGACTCAGCGCTGCTCGACGAGGTCGTGCCGGGCCACGACGCGATCGTGAATTTCGCAGCCGAGTCGCACGTCGATCGTTCGATCGACTGGGCGGCGGAGTTCGTTCGGACGAACATGCTCGGCACGAACGCGTTGCTCGACGCGGCGCGCCGCCACAAGACGCCGCGGTACCTTCAGGTCTCGACCGACGAGACGTACGGCTCGATCGACGTGGGCTCGTTCAACGAGGAAGACCGGCTCGACCCCTCGAGCCCGTACTCCGCGTCGAAGGCCGGCGGCGACCTGCTGGTGCGCTCGTATCACCGCACCTACGACATGCCCGTGCTGATCACGCGCGGCTCGAACACCTTCGGGCCGTACCAGTATCCGGAGAAGGTCATCCCACTGTTCGTCACCAACCTCCTCGAGGAGAAGACGGTTCCGCTGTACGGCGACGGCATGAACGTGCGGGACTGGATCCACGTCGAAGACCACGTCTCCGGGATCCACGCCGTGCTCGAGAAGGGCGAGGTGGGCCAGATCTACAACGTCGCCGCCGGCAACGAGCTGACGAACGTCGAGCTTACGAAAGCCCTCTGCGACCTGCTCGGCAAGCCGCACGCGCTGATCACTCCGGTCGCCGACCGGCCCGGCCACGACCGCCGCTACTCGGTCGACACGACGCGGCTCCGGGCGCTCGGCTGGACGCCGCAGTGGGGCTTCGACGACGCGCTCCAAGCCACCGTCGAGTGGTACCGGGAGAACCGGTGGTGGTGGGAACCGATCCGCGCGCGGCAGGAGTGAGCGCGTGCGGGTTCTGATCACCGGCGGGGCCGGGCAGCTCGGCCGCGACGTCGCCGCCGTACTCGGAGACGACGCGATCCCGCTGTCGCACGCCGAGCTGGACATCGCCGACGCCGACGCCGTCAGAGCCGCCGTGCGGGCTCACGCGCCGGACGCGATCGTGAACTCCGCGGCGTGGACCGACGTCGACGGGTGCGAGGGCGACCCCGAGCGCGCGCGGCTGATCAACGGGATCGGGGCGGGGAACATCGCTCGGGCGGCCGGGGACGCACTCGTCGTACAGGTGTCGACGGACTACGTCTTCGACGGCCTCGCTGGCCGGGCCTACATCGAGACCGACGAGGTCAACCCGGTGTCTCACTACGGCCGCTCAAAGCTCGAAGGCGAACGCGAGGTGGCGGCGAAAGCGCGCCGCTGGGCGGTGGTGCGGTCGGCGTGGCTGTACGGCACCGGGACCAAGAACTTCGTGGCGGCGATCCTTCGCGCGGCCCGGTCGCGCGACCGTTTGTCGGTCGTGGACGACCAGGCCGGTTCGCCCACGTCGACACCGGATCTTGCCGTTGCGCTCGTCGAGCTGATCGAGCGCGGGGCGACCGGCGTGCTGCACGGCGTGAACGCGGGGATCTGCTCGCGCTTCGAGTTCGCGCGCGCGGCGTTCGAGGAGGCCGGGCTCGATCCCGAGCGGGTCGAACCGGTGCCGACCTCCGCGATGCCGCGCCCGGCCGTGCGCCCTGCCTACGCGCCGATGGACGGCATAGCGTGGCGCGCCGCCGGACTTCCGGTGCTGCGTCCGTGGCGGGAGGCGCTGGCCGAGGTCGTGCCCGGGGTTCAGGCTTCGCTCGACGCCGAGGCCGGCGCGGTCCGATGAAGGCCCTGATCCTCGCCGGCGGCGAGGGCACTCGCCTGCGTCCACTCACCTACACGATCCCGAAGTCGCTCCTGCCGATCTGCAACCGCCCGTTCCTCGAACATCAACTGCGCCTCATGCGCACGCACGGGATAACCGACGCGATGCTGCTGACGGGCTATCTCGCCGACGCGTTCGATCCGTTCGTCGAGCGCATGGCGGGGGAGGGGATCCGGCTCGAGGTGGTTCGCGAGACCGAGCCGCTCGGCACGGCGGGCGCCGTGCGCAACGTCCTGGATCGGATGGACGGAACGACGATCGTGTTCAACGGGGACGTGTTGACCGATCTTGATCTGACGGCGCTGCTCGCCGCGCACCGCGCGACGGGCGCCGTCGCGACGTTGACGCTGACCCCGGTCCAGGACGCTGGGCCCTACGGCCTCGTGCCGCTCGACGACGCCGGGCGCGTGCAGGGGTTCGTTGAGAAGCCGCCGCCGGAGGTCGCGAGCAAGGGTGGCCTGATCAACGCCGGCACCTACGTGCTCGAGCCCGAGACGCTCGCCGACGTGCCGGCCGGCGAGATGTGGTCGTTCGAACGGCAGGTGTTTCCGGTGCTTGTCGAGCGCGGCTCGGTGTTCGGATTCCCATCCGACAAGTACTGGCTCGACATCGGAACGCCCGAACGGTACCTGCAAGCGCATTGGGATGTGCTGGCCGGGCGCGCGAAGACCGCCGAGCCGGTCGGGCGTCGCGCCGGAGACGTCCTCCTCGACGTGGGCGCCGAAGCACCCGACGGGGTTGGGATGGCGGTTCTCGGCCTTGGGGCGCGCATCGAGGCGGGCGCTGAGGTGGCGCGAAGTGTCCTGCTCGACGGGGCACACATCCGCACCCGCGCGCGCGTGCGTGGGTCGGTCCTGGGGCCCGGTTCGGAAGTCGGGAAGGGCGTCGCGTGCGAAGGGTCGATCATCCCAGCGGGGCAACGGTACGCTGGTTGAAACAACTGCGGACCCATCGGCAGCACGCATTCCGCAGCCCGGCGAGGCCCAACTTCAGACGGAAGCCGCGGGTGCGCACTCCTCTCGAGGCGGCAACGGGCTCGTTTCGCGCCGAAGTCGTGGCTCTGCCATCGCCGCGGCGAGGGCGAGGAGCCCGATCGGCCCGATCATCACCCGGGTAAGGCTCCGCGGGATCAGCCACGCGATGCTGAACGGCGTCAGCATGTACACGAGGAAGATGGCGGCCAGCCCTCCGAGTGCGGCGGTGGTCGCCATGGCCCGCGGGCGTGAGAGGACCAGGACGATGATGATCGCGGGGAGGAGCAAGCCCCACGAGCCCGGGTCGAAGATCTCGCCGAGCATCGAACGAGCGATCGTCGGCACGCGTCCGAGGACCGTTTCCTGCACCCGGTTCTGGAAGAGGTAGCCCGACAGCTGGTGAGCCGTCGCGAAGATGATCCAGGGCAGGACGGTGGCGATGACGATCGCGGCGCAGGCCATTGCAGCGCGGCGACGCCGGTCCCACAGTGCAAGCGCCCCGATCACCACGACCGCCAGGATGGCACCCTCCGCCTTCGTCGCGGCCGCGCCGCCGAGGAGGATGGCTGCCGGAGCGATCCCGCCGCGTTCCTCTCGAGACGCGAAGAGCAACGCCGCGCCGGCGACCGCGAACATCGACGACGGAACGTCGGCGTAGCCTTTCATCACTTGAAGGAGAACCACAGGAGAGACCGCCCACGCGAGCAGGACCAGTCCGGAGGGTCGACGACGCCAGCCGACCCCGACCAGAGCAAGCGCCCCGGCCGTCCACAGCCACGCCAACTGGACCTGGGTCGGGAAGCTGCGCGTGTAGTCACCGGAAAGCTGATACGCGGTCGCCTGCCATGCCGGGAGAAGGGGCGGGTAGAAACGGCGCGAGTACTCCGGGGCGAGGAAGGCCGGATTGTCGAAGGAGTCGTACTGGGCGAGCGCCTTTGCATCCATCGACCAGATCGCCCAGCCGTCCCACGCGGGAACCGGCCGCCAGAACGACATGACCATCAGCACTGCGCCGATCATCCCCACGACTCCCGTCGTTACCCGTGCGCTTCCTTCCTCGCG
>JBBDRM010000109.1 GCA_040905475.1 Actinomycetota bacterium | reverse complement strand
CACGCCGAGGACCTGGGCCTGCACGGTCGGGCTCACCGAGACGGTGGGATCCTCCGTCGGCGTCTCCGTGGGACTCACCTCGGGGGCGGGCTTCTTCCCGCACCAACCGTTGTTGTCGTCCTCGCGATCGGGGTCGTTCCCGCAGCCGTTGTTCCCGTCGGTGCCGGGGCCGGTCTTGTCGTTGTTGTCGATCCCATGATCCGCGCCGATCCCGTCTTGATCTGGGGTCGATGGACTCTTCCCTTGATACGTGCCGTCGGGGTTCGCGGGATCCTTGCTCGAGTCGGAGGGTCCGGCATCCTCCTTGTTGTGACCGGGCGCTTCTGCCGACTTCCCTGGATCGTCGGGTTTGCCGGGCTGCCCGCCGGGGGCAGCGAACGCGCTCGTCGCGACGGCGGCCAGCGCGATGGAGAAAACGACCACGAGCAGAACCTTGACTCTCATGGGAGCCTCCTTTTCCGGCCCCCAGAGCCTCGTTCTGTGGCCTTCTCATTACCCCGCGTAGGCGACATTCATGCATCAAAGGCTCGATAAGGTCACCGGTAGGATGTGGCGCTCGGGCGCGTAGCTCAGTGGTAGAGCACGACTCTTACAAAGTCGGGGTCGGAGGTTCGATCCCTCCCGCGCCCACTTATGGCCACAGGTGCAGACTTACCTGTGGCGCCAGACCTGCACCCCCACTCAGGCCGCCGGTCGGCCCCGTTACGGCTGGAGAGGCGGTTTCTCCATTCCGGCGTGACGCAACGCCAGAAGCCTCCTCAGATTCTCGTACTCCCGCCGGGACATCGGGACGAGGATGGGTTCGCCAACGATCACCGGGGCGCGACGGTACTTCCGCTTTGAGCGAGGTGCGGTCTTCTTGGGCTGGTCTGAGTTCGCTGCCTGCTGCGCAATGAGCATCCTCCTGAGTCTCTGGGACGTCGCCGGGTTGTGGACATTGTCCACGGAAAACGTGTACATTGTCCACATGCCGAAAGGCCAGCATAAGGAGATCGCCGAAGGCGCTCCGCGAGGCCAAGGAGGCAGGGTTCAAGGTGATCGGAGCTCCACGCCGGCCATGTGTGGGGGAAGGTCATCGCCTCGAACGGGACAGGAGCTCAAGGTGTGGAGCACGCCACGTAATCCGGAGACCATGGCGAAGCGCATCCGGGAGTTCGTTCGCAAGTACCCGAAGGGAGGGAAGAGATGATGGCCACCTACATTTTTCGACTCGTTGTCAGCGATCCGATCGACGACGAGGGCGCGAACCGGCTTTTCGAGGCCGGCGTCGATGACGGCTCTCCAGAGACGGGCCCGAAGGGCCACTCGATCGGGTTCGATCGAGAAGCAACCTCCTTCCGGGAGGCGATCCTCTCGGCCATCAAGGAGGTTGAAGGGGCTGAATTCAAGGTTCTGCGAGTTGAGCCAGATGAGCTCGTCTCGGCAGCCGACATCGCAGACCGTACCGAGAGGAGCAGGCAATCCATCTCGGCGCTCATCAACGGCACACGCGGTCCAGGAGCATGGCCTCGACCCTTAGCGGGAAACGTCAGAAGTCCTCTATGGCGATGGAGCGACGTTCAGGCATGGTTTCAGAAATTCGATGGCAGCCAGGAAGTCAACGAAGAGGAAGCAGCCCTACTGGCGGCAATCAACGATCTTCTTGCGGCGCGAAATGCACTAGAGCATCTGAAGAAGCGCGACCGGACAACCCTGGTGCGGCAGCTGGTTGCTCTGGCGCTGCCCTTCTGATGGCTGATCGGTTCGCAGGCGTTGAAGAGGATTGATGCCGAAGATGAGCTCTGAACGAATCGCGCCGCAAAGCGATCCTACGAGAAAAGGAGCACCCAGGTCGCGTCGATGTCATGCGGGACGCGGCCGGTAGGAGAGCCCACCCGCCACGAAGCGCAGACCGTTCGGTCCCGCACCTCCCCAGACGAGCATCTCCTCACCCGTCCAGACGGCGGTGTGCAAATAGCGGACGTCGCCCGGGCCGGGGACCGTCGTCCACACGCCGGTGCGAACGTCAAAGGCCTCGCCGTCGGAGCGTCGCTTGGCGTCGATCGCGCCACCCCAGATGATCAACTGTCGGCCTGTCCATGCCTCCGATGACGACACGCGGCCGTCGACGAGGCGGTCCGCTAGTCGCCGCCATCGGCGCTTCTCCGGGTCGAAGGCCGCTACCTGTACGTCGCCCATGCGACCGTCGTAGCTCCGGCGGGTCTCGCCGACGACGATCGCCTCGCGGCCGGTCCATACCGCGCTGAAGGACGTGCGGGGGCTGAACGGGGTTTCGATGGAGCGCCAGCGGCCGGTCCGAGGGTTGTAGGAAGCGGCAGTCGTCAGAGTCGTTCCCCAGCCGCCGACCGAGCCGCCGAAGATGAGCATCTCGCGTCCCGTCCAGAGCGTCGCAGCGCCGGCCCTGGCGATGTGGTGTGGTGGGATGGTCCTCCATCGATCAATTGCCGGGTCGTACGCGGCGCCGTCTTCGTAGGCGTACCCGCTCTCAGGCTGCCCGCCCCAAACCATCATTTCCCGACCGGTCCAGACCACCGATGCCAGCACTCGGGTCGCGATCGGCGCGTCGGCGATCCGCCGCCAGCGGTTGGTCGCCGGGTCGTACGCCGCGCCGCCGTCGACGCGACCACGGGAGCGCTCGCCGCCCCAGATGATCACCTCCCGTCCGGTCCAGACGCTTAGCGCCAACTGGCGGGGACCGATCGGTGCGGCGGGGAGGCGACGCCATCGGCGGTGGAACGGGTCATATGCGGCACCGTCGCCCCACTCGCGGTGCCTCCATCCGTCATCGGCGTATCCCTGACCGCCCCATACGATCATCTCGCGGCCGGTCCAGACCGCGACGTTACCGGTGCGGGTCGACAGCGGTCCTTGGGGGAAGGGGCGCCAGGCGGGGTCGCGGGTCGTCACTGCTGCCGAGATATCGGAAAGATCCTGCTTAGTGCCGGTGCCCCCCGCTCGCGGGAGTGCTGCCCATCCCAGCAGAGCGCTGACAAGTGCGCCGACCAGCGCGACAGAGCGCAGCCGGACCGCCGGCCAGCGCCGGCCGGCGATTGCGCTGCCGAGGAGCAGTGCGAGTCCGCAGGCCGATGCCACCGCTGCAGCCCACCAGATTCCCGTTTCGATCAGGATCTCGGTGCGGTGCCAGCCGAAACCGAAAGTGCCGCGCGTCTCGGGACGCAGCCAGGTCGGCCAGTTCCATGCGAACCACCCGAAAGTCAGCCCGCACATGGCGCACCCGACGATCGCGCCCCAGCCCGCCGTCTCGCCACGCCGGGCGGCCTGCGCGGAGCGGATCATCCCTCGGAGCAGGAACCAGCCCATCGGCCAAGCGAAGGCGTAACCGAACATCACGAGAATGACGATCGCCCCGCTCGCGATCATCCACGCGAAGCTGTGCACGCCGACGGCCACCAAGGTCCATGCGGAACAGATCGCGAGGAAGGCGCCCCAACGACGCAGATCCGAGCTTGTGAAGGATTTCACAAATTCATTCTCGCGCCGGTGGCAATGTGTGGTCAACGGCGTAACCGGGGCGACCCGATACAACCGGAAGCAGGTTCAATCGCGGCGCGTCACGGGCAGCCGATACGCTTCCGATTCCTGGCCGCCTGGGCGGCCCATCTCGCGTTGTTATGGTTGCCTTTGAAGCCGTCGCGCCGCACCTTGCCGTACCGTTTGACCAGCGCGAACGGCTCGCCCGTGAGCTGAGGCGATTTTTTGCACTTGATGACAGTTGGGTCTACCCGGCAGCGCCTACCAGGCTGATCGGCAACCGCGTGACCCGCGGAGATCTTTTGCACCACTGACGCCCCGACCGAACCACCGACTGGGCGTGGTTCTGTGCGCTCGCCCGAGAGTGACTGTCTTTCGTGGTCAACGTCTCGGACGCTCGCCGCCTCCATTCCGCGAGGGGTCCTTTCGCTCGCGAACATGCGCGTCGATTAATGCAGTGCAATAATTACTGGTGCAGAAGGTCAAGCTCACCCAGGCGGCTCGGAAGCGCCGCATCGGCAAGGCGCACATGCGATGAACCAAGCCGGGGAGCCTTTGAGGGTTCCAGCCGAGGGAGATTTGGATGCGCCTGGTGTGGATCGGCGAGGACGACCGCGGTGTCGCGTTGGAGATCATCGGCATAGAGGTTCCAGAATATCTCCTGATCATCCACGTGATGCCCGTCGCGTATC
The DNA here is from genome assembly GCA_040905475.1 of Actinomycetota bacterium. NCBI lineage: Bacteria > Bacillati > Actinomycetota > Actinomycetota bacterium. The sequence goes on along the minus strand of JBBDRM010000109.1, from coordinate 19,719 downwards.
GGAGGAAATGATGGCAGCCAAGAAAACGATCGGCTCGAAGTACAAACTTTCGAAGGGACAAGACGTCGATCTCAAGCGTGAGGTCATCCGTGATCGACGAGGGCGACGCATCACAGATGAGTATGTGCGGCGTGCCGTCGCCGACGTTCACGAGAAGGTAGGGCGTGGCCGGCCGTCGTTGACCGGGCGAGCGAAGACTTCGCCGCAGGTGACGTTTCGTCTTCCACCAGCGTTACGCGCCAAGGCGGAAGCTAGGGCGAAGCGCGAAGGTAAGCAGGTTTCGCAGGTCGCGCGCGAAGCGTTGGAGCGGTACCTCGTGTCCTGATCGGCGATTGTTACGACGGCCTGAGCGGAGGGTCGGTGTCTCCGGGGAGACTGGGGAAAGCAGCCGCGGAAGACGGCTCTTAGGCTGTTTTCGGCAGGAGCCGCTCGAGGCATGCGCCCGGTTGCGTTGTATCCCTGAGGTGAGAGTCATCTTCTCGCAGCCCAGGCGGCGTGCTCGCCTTCTGTTTCGGCGAGAAGTGTCGGGCCTACCCCCTGCCCGCGATGATCTTCCGCTACCGCAAGGGGTTGGGGATCGAGACCTCCGGGGCAACCCTGGTTAGGCGCTTCCGGATCTCCATGCCGAGGTATCCGACGATGCGGCCGTCAACTTTCGCGACGCGCCTCAAGACGTCGTCGCGCGATACGTATCTCTCGAAGGCGAGGGTGTCGAGATCGTCGTCCGATGGAGCGATATACAGCGCGGCGCTCTCCACCACCTCGCACCCGATGACGAGCCGGTGGTCAGCCGTCATGCTGACTCCGGGGAAAGATGTGACTCCGTTCCGCTCGAGCTTCTGCGGTGCGGCGTGCCTGATCCAGGTGCTCGCCGACGGCTCTGTCGAACATCTTTCGGATGATCCACCCCTCTACGAGCCCGCGGATCCCGCCGTGCGGCGTCTGGAATCTTCCGCGGTAGCGGAGCTCACAAGCGTCGACGGAGAGCAGCATGACTTCGATCGATTCCTCCACCATCGGCAGGGGCCCGCGGACCCAGCGATAGGCGATCCGATCCGGCGGCTCGAGATGGACGAGCTCGAGGGTGACGAGCTTTCGATTCCCGAGGTCGATCCGGAACTCGACCAGCTTCTCGTGCTCGCCACGCTCTTCGACGACGGGCCCGGCGCTCGACACCACTTGGAAACAGAGCTCCTGGGGCGCGCGAACCCGAAGGCTCTGCTCCCTCAACGCGACGATGCGACTCACACGGCTCCCAGCGCGTTCGCTGCGCGCTCGAGGACATCAGCGTCCCGGCCGAGCAGGAGCAGAGCGTGCGGATGCTCCGCGCACAGAAGGGCGACCTCGCCGTCGGAGGCGGTCCAGGTGTCGGACGAGCGATCCGCTCCGGCGGCGACGGGGAACGGCTCGTCGCTCAGGTAGAGGAGCACTCCGTTCCCGGCGCGATCGCGATACGCGAACGCGTCGATGCGGAACTCGCCGATGCGTCCTGAGCCTCCGTCTACGTACACGAGTCCGGCCGAGGTGAGGTCCGGCGCTGTCCTCGTCGCAGGCTGGGCTACCGGCAGGCGACCGGTCCGGAAGTCCGCGACCGCCGCAGCGATCGCCTCAGGCTGGGAAGGGTCGCGCACGACGAGGAACGTGGAGGTTCCGGCGGCGATAACGAATACGGCCGCCGCTGCGGCGAGCCACCGACGGGTCCGCCGCGCAGGCTCAGGCGAGAAGGCGGCTACGGCGGCGCGAACGTCCTCACGCAATTGCTGCGACGCTAGTTCCCGTGCCGATTCGGCGAGCGCTCGGCCGCGCCGTCCCTCGGATACCTCTCGCCAGCAGTCCTCGCATTCCAGCAAGTGGCGCTCGAACGCTGCGGCGCGCTTCGGCGGCATCTCGCCGCCGAGGAACGTCGCGGCGTCCCGTTCTGGATCATGGATCATGCTGCTCCACCTCCCTGCGTACCAGCGCAGCGAGTGCCTTGCGCCCCCGATGGACGCGCGACAGGACCGTTCCGCGCGGCGAGCGCATCACGTTCGCCGCCTCGGATGCGGTCAGACCGCAGAGATCCACCAGCGTGATCGCGATCCGCTGCTCCTCGGGCAGCTCCCACAGGGCGCGGCGTACGACGGCCTGATCCACGCGATCGAGTGCCTCCTCCGAAACGTTCACCGGGTCCGCGCGCTCGGTTCCGGGGGAGGCCTCAAGGACCTCGGGCCGCCTGCGCCGCCGGCGCAGCTCGGATCGGCCCAGGTTGAGGCAGATCGTGGCCAGCCAGGGTTCCACCTTGTCGGGTCGTCGATGTTTGATCCACGCGTCGTAGGCGCGGAGGTACGTCTCCTGGACGAGATCCTCGGCCGCCTGCTCGTCGCGGAGGATACGCCGAGCGAGGTTGTGCACGAGGTCCATGGCTCCCAGGGTCCTCTGGAGGAACTCCTCTCCGTGCATGCCTCCCTTCCAACTCATCTGGACGCTTCCAGGATTCCGATGATTCCACCGGCGGAATCATCCGCCCTTCTCGGGCGTCCCGGCGATTGGGGAGGTGGTGCCGATCGTGACGACGACCGAGGAAGCTGGGCGCCTGCGGCGCAGGGAGTTTCTGGGGTTGGTGGGGAAGCGGGGGATCCAGGCCGGGCTCGTTGGGGCTTCGCTTCCGGCGTTCCTGTCGGCGTGCTCGAAGGAAGACCCGGTGGTCGCACTCAAGAAATCGCCCGCGAGCACTCAGGGCAGTCCGATCGTCGGAGACGTCGTCGATCACGCGCTCACGTCGAAGGAGTGGGAGGGAGCCTTCGGTCTCGTCACCTTCCGGCTCCACCGCGGGGTCGTTGAGGGCAAGGACGTGTTCTTCATCCGCACGGACGCCTCGGACGAGGCGTACGCGAAGGCAGAGAAGCTCGTCTGGGTTCCCAAGCTGTCGGGGCTCGCTTCGCGGGGTCCCGCCGGCGACGCGTACCTCGTGACCGGCGGCACCGCCGATCAGGCGGTCGTGTTGTCGTCGGAGCCCGGCCGAACCGATTTCACTCCTGCGTGGCGGATCAACCGCGTCTCCTGGCAAGCGGAGCCCCGGCCGCTGCGGTCGGTCGCCGAGGTGAAGGCGGCTGAGACGAAGGGAGACGTGTCGGTCGAGCGGACGAGCATCGTGATGAATGGGCCGGTCGTGAAATGGTCGACGGGCGAGCTTCCCGTGGACACCGAGCGGAAGGTCTACCTCGGCGGCGGTCAGCTCCTCGAGCCACCGGATGCGACGGCGATGCGCGTGATGTTCAAGCTTCACGAGTGCTTCCCCGGCGTTCGCTACATCGTGACCGACGTCTCCTTGAAGCCGATGTCGGAGGGGATGAAGATCGCACACTCTGCGGCATTGAACGGCGCGTCCGGCGCGCGAGCGACGGGCCGCACGAATGTGTTCATGAACGGGATGAAGGGTTCGGGTCCGATGGGGTTCCAGCCCTCGGTCTTCGACACGTCGGCCGGGTCGCCGGCGTGGAGCCCGTACTGGGATCACGTCACGTGGGCCTGGAACGCCGGCCGAACCGCGAAGATCCTTCGCGATGAGGGGTCCGTCCTCGCCGCCGAGCAGGCGGGCGATCTGAAGAAGTTCCCGGGCACACCGGACACCAAGGGGGAGATCTTCGTCGTGAACTGTCCCGTTCCGGTTTTGGCCCCGAACACCGTGTGACGCCGGCAAGCGGCGGCGGCGGGTGCCTCCCCCGGGCCGCCGCCGCCCCGCCCGGTGGATCGGGAATCACGCGACGTCGGCTATCGTCATTCCTGGTATGGAGCTGCCACGTGTGGGCGAGCCGCCTCCATCTGCCGCGAAACCGATGAGCTCGAGAACAGGACTGGGCATCGCGTGCGGCGTCGTACTGGTCGCCGTCGTCGCGCTTTGGTTGGTCGGGCAGGGAGTGTCCGCCGACCCGACGCTGCGGGTGCCCTCGCTCGTCGAGCGGCTGTACCCGGGCACCTGGCACCCGATGGCGCGCGGGATGCTCTGGCTCATCTCGGGCGCCGCAGCGGTCGGGATCGACCTTCTGATCGCGCGTCCGATCGCGGAGTCGCGGCGTGGCGAGGTGATGGTCGTCGTCCTCGCGTTCGTCACCGGCGCCTGCTTCCTCGCCTTCGCGATCGGCAGCTTCGCCGGCGCCGGCTGGAGTGTGATCCACTGATGAGGCGGCGCCCATCCGAGCGGCATCGGCTTTTCGCCGCGTTGTACTTCTTGCAACGGATTTGGGAGCCGCTCGGCGTCGCCCGGCATCGCCGCGCCGTCGCACGAGGAGTCCGGGGACGCACGCTCGAGATCGGCACGGGGACGGGCTACTCGCTTCCCCACTATTCCGAAGGGGCCGATCTCATCGCTTGCGACCCCAGCATCTGGATGGTCGGCCGCGCGCGGAAGCGTGCACGGGACCTCGGGATCCCTGTCTGCTTCGTGGTCGCCGCCGGGGAGGCGCTTCCATTCCGAAACGAAGCTTTCGAAACGGTGGTCTCCCAGATCGTGTTCTGCACGGTGGACGATCCGGCGACGGTGGCCTCGGAGGTCGGTCGTGTCCTCGCTCCGGACGGGACTTTCCGGTTCGTCGAGCACGGGCTCGCGGACCGGCCCGGGTATCGCCGCGCGCAGCGCGCGATCGCACCCGTGTGGCGCAAGTTGTTCGGAGGCTGCCGGCTCGACCGGGACGTCGTGGCGCCGATGATCGACGCCGGCCTGACCGTGGTGAAGCTCAAGCGCTGCAACGGCGGCGCGGTCGTACGGGGCAGTCTCCGGTCCGCGGTCCACGAGTCGTCTGTCCCCGGCCGGGCCGCTTCGTGAAGGTCCAAGAGTTGCATCCGGCGCGAGAAGCGCCTCGCACGCGCGCCGGTCGGCTCGGCGCGTTCGCGGGGCTGGCGGCCATCAGTTGTTGCGTGTTTCCCATCGTGCTCGTGCTCTTCGGGCTGGCCACCGCCTCGGAGGCGATCGCTCTGGGGAACCGCCTGTATGGAGATTGGGGGTGGGTTTTCAAGATCGTGGGAGCGGCCTTCGCCGCTGCCGGCGTCGTCATCCACCTCCGCCGCAGCGGAGAGTGCACCGTTCAAGGCGCGCGCCGACACCGCGCGTACATCGCCCGGATCCTCCTCGTTGCGCTCGTCGTCTACTGGGTCGTCTACGGGGCGACGAAACTATTGGCGGCATGGGGATCCTGAGTGGGAGCCAGATTGCGCGAGTAAGGGAGGATCGATGGAAGAGATCGACCGAGGTCGGGTACGTCGACTCGTCGCGGACGGCGCGCAACTCGTTGAGGCTCTCCCGCCCAAGGAGTTCGCGGAGGATCATCTGCCGGGAGCGATCAACCTGCCGCTCGCGAAGCTCGAGACACAGGCACGGAAGGTCCTCGATCCGAGGCGGCCGGTCGTCGTCTACTGCTGGGACAGCGCCTGAGACTTGAGCCCACGAGCCGCGTGGCGGCTCGAAGCGATGGGATTCGGCGAGGTGTACGACTACGTCGCCGGGAAGCTCGACTGGTTGGCTGCGGGTCTTCCGACCGAAGGGACGAACGCGGAGCAGCCGCGGGCAGGCGATGTCGCACGCAAGGACGTGCCGACCTGCCGTCTTGACGAGCAGCTAGGAGGCGTTCGCGAGCGCGTCCGCGCGGAAGGCTGGGATGCGTGCGTCGTCGTCAATGCGGAACGCGTGGTGATGGGACTCCTACGAGGGAAGGAGCTCGGAGGAGATCCTGAGCAGACGATCGAACACGCCATGCGTCCCGGTCCGAGTACGTTCCGGCCCCACGTACGCGCGCGAGAGATGGCCCGGTACATGATCGAGCATGACCTTGCGAACGCGCCCATAACGACGTCCGATGGAAGACTCGTCGGCCTGCTCGTTCGAGAGGACGCAGCACGAGCTGCGGGGGAGTGGCAGGGGGAGAAGGTGACATGAACCTAACCGCAGAGGGCCTTCGTTTGCCGTGCTCGAACTGCGGGCGAGGGACCGACGAGTGCGTCTTCTGCCAGGATCCGGATTGCCATCGCGTCATTTGCCACAGCTGTCTGATCGTCGAGCTAGGAGAGGCGATGCGCGAACCCCACGACCACGGAGGATGAGGCGCGTACGCGGTCCAGATCCTCGACCGACTGTTGGAGCTGTCGCTCACTGAGCGGGCCGATATGGATCGACGCGATCGATCCATCGGGAAGGACGAACACGGTGACCGGAATCCCGAAGGCTCGCAGCGCACGGTAGAAGGCTCCTGAGTCGTCGAGGCTGCTCTCGGCGACGGATCCGCCGTCGAAACCACGGAGCGAGAGGGCCGGGAGGGTCGATCCCGTCGCCAGGTGGGCAGGGAAGCGGGCGGCCGCTGTGGGCGTCCCATCCTGTGAGGAGGTATCCGGGTCGTGAAGCGCGCGGGTCTGGCCGTTGCGGCGCTCGCATTGATCGCAGCAGCGTGCAGCGAGAAACAGCCGGCAGCGTCCGGTGTGGGGACGGAAGCAGAGGCGAAGTTCTTCTGGGATGAGCCGGGCGTCGATCACCCGTCGCTCATCCCACTGGATGAGATCGTGTCGGGCGGCCCGCCGCCGGACGGCATCCCTCCGATCGACGAACCGAAGTTCATCTCACCGGCCGAAGCGATCTGGCTGGATCGGCAGGAGCCGGTCATGGTCGTGGAGATCGGCGAGGACGCTCGGGCCTATCCGCTCCAGATCCTGCTCTGGCACGAGATCGTGAACGACACGGTCGGCGGTCGCCCCGTGCTCGTCACGTACTGCCCGCTGTGCAACAGCGCGATCGTCTTCGATCGAACTGTTCGTGGGAACGTCACCACCTTCGGGACGTCGGGCCGCCTGTACAACAGTGATCTCGTCATGTACGACCGAGCGACCAAGAGCCTGTGGCCACAGATCCTCGGCAAGGCGGTCGTCGGACCGATGATCCGCACAGAGCTGGAGGTGATCCCGTCGGCGACGACCGCCTTCTCCGATTTCCGTGCCGCACACCCGGACGGGAAGGTGCTCTCGCGCGACACGGGCTTCGATCGGGACTACGGCACGACCCCCTACGAGCGATACGACTCGACCGCCGATCCGTTCCTGTTCAGGGGCGAGGTGGACACGAAGCTGCCGGCGATCGCGCGCGTCGTCGGCGTTCGAACCGCCGACGGTCCCAAGTCGTATTCGGTCGAAGCGCTTCGCCGGCTCGGCGCGGCCGCCGCGGTGAACGACCGCGTCGGTGCGACCGAGCTCGTCGTGTTCTTCAAGCGCGGGACGAGGAGCACGCTCGATGGTTCTCTGGTCGCGAAGTCGAAGGACGTCGGATCCAGCGGTGTCTTCTCTCGCCGGCTCGGGTCCCGTGTCTTCACCTTCGAGGCCGACGGCGACCGCTTCACCGACTCGGAAACCGGAAGCGAATGGAACATCTTCGGCCGGGCCGTCGCAGGTCCGCTCCTCGGTAGGCAGCTCGACATGATCGACAAGGTCGACACGTTCTGGTTCGCCTGGGCCGTGTTCGTCCCCGATGCACCGCTGTGGACGGGCTGATGCCGGCCGCGTTCTTCCTGCAGGAGATCCTCCTCCCTCGCACCGATGCGGGGACGATCGCCCAGTGGATCGTCGTCGCGACTTCGGTGCCGACCGCGGCCGTCCTGCTTCGCCGGAGGGGATCCGGCGACGTCGCGGTGTTCGTCTCCGGACTCGGATGCCTCGCGCTGGCGTGGTTCGCAGTCCGCGCCGTGCATTGAGCGGGTTCGCCTTCGTGTGGCGTTCCTAACCCGCGGCGTGGTACACGAATCGTGCTGAAAAGGAGGGTGTGCCTATGGACGCGCGGATCGCGACCGACCTGCTGTCGCTGAGGCGCGCAAGCGGTGCGCTGGTTGCGGTGACGCTACGCGGCGACTGGTGACCGTATTGCTGCGGCCAGCTCGTGCGGCTGGAGAGTGAGATCGAGCAGCTATACGCGCTCGGCGGTGAGCCCGTCGGCATCAGCGTGGATCCACCTGCCCGCAATGCGGCCATGGTGGGGCGCTGGCACCTGTCCTTCCCGATCGCGTCCGACCCCGGTGGAGAACGTTTCCTGCATCCTCTGGATCTGTGGGACGATCGCGATCCGCGACAGATCGGCATCCCCGCCGTGATCGTGCTCGGCCCGGACGGGGAGGAGGCGTGGCAGCACCGGAGCCGCGATTTCGCCGACCGGCCCGACGACGCCGACGTGATGCGCGCACTCGAGTCGCTCCACCTGCCTCCCCTCGATCCCCCGCGGGCTCGATGGCAGCCCGACCTCGAGGCCGAGGAGCACCCCGGCGCCTTCCGCACGGATGCGTTCGGCGCCTACCACCGGGGCGTGATGTTCGCGATGGCTGCGATGGCCGGCCGGATGGTGGACCCGGCCGACCGCGCCGAAGCCGAGTCCCTTGGCCGCCAAGCCTCCAGCTTCATCGACGCCTGGAAGCAAGTTCGAGCTCGGGGACGCGGCCGGATGAAGGAGTAGAGCCATGAAGATCACGTTCACCCCCGACGCGGAGCTGTATCCCTTCACGTCCAGGTGGTTCGATTCCTCCGCCGGACAGGTCCACTACATCGACGAGGGTTCGGGCACGCCGATCCTGTTCTGCCACGGCAACCCGACGTGGAGCTTCCTCTATCGCGGCATCGTCGCCCGACTACGCGATCGCTTCCGTTGCGTCGCCGTCGATTACCTCGGCTTCGGACTTTCCGAGCGGCCCGAGCCCTACGGCTACACGATCGAGGAGCACGCACGCATCGTGGGCGAGCTCGTCGACCAGCTTGCTCTCGACGGCTTCATCGTCATGGGGCAGGATTGGGGCGGCCCGATCGGCACCGCGGTCGCCACCGACCGCGCGGACCGCGTCTCGGGGATCGTGCTCGGCAACACGTGGTTCTGGCCGGCGACCTGGAACTTCAAGCTCTTCAGCAAGCTCATGTCGAGCCGTCCGATGCAGCGCCGGATCCTCGAGGACAACTTCTTCGTGGAGAAGATCATGCCGACTGCGATGGCGCGGAGACTATCGGAGACCGAGAAGGAGCACTACCGGAAGCCGCAGCCGAGCCCGGAAGCGAGGCGCGGCGTGGCGGAGATGCCGAAGCAGATCATCGCCGCCTTCCCGTTGCTCGACCGGCTGTCACGCGACGTCCCGGCGAAACTCGGTTCGAAGCCCGCGCTGTTCACGTGGGGCATGAAGGACTTGGGCTTCCGGCCGAAGATGATCGAGCGGATGAAGGCTACGTTCCCGGACCATCTTGCCGTTCCGCTTCCGCGCGCGAAACATTACATCCAGGAGGACGCGCCCGACGAGATCGCCGACGCGATCACGAAACGCTTCGGATGACGATGGCAGGTCGAGACAAATTAAGAGTTCCATAAGGGTTTTGTAAGGGCCTCGAAATCTCGCTGGTCTAGGGTCGGACGCGCAGGCTCCGCAGCGACGAGAGGAGGCCACGTGGCCCGAAGGATCGCTCGACTCGCGATCGTGATCGCGATCGTGCAAGCAGCGGTACTGGCCGCCGCGCTTCCCGCGCAATCGGCAACGGCGCGACGGTATCGCGTGACCATCACGAATCTCACCCACGGGCAGCCGCTCACACCCCCCGTCCTCGCCGTACATCGCCGGCCGGCTGGTATCTTCCGTGTGGGGTCGCCGGCAAGCGTCGGCGTGCAAGAGATCGCAGAGAACGGCAACCCGGCGCCGCTCGTCGATGCGTTGGAAGCCAACCCACACGTCGTGTCGGTTGTCACCGGCAACGTTCCGATCGTGCCGGCGAACCGCACGGACGAGACCGGCTTTCCCGACAGTGTCTCGTTCGAGATCGACGGCGGGCCCGGCGCGAAGTATCTGTCGTGGGAGTCGATGCTGATCTGCACGAACGACGGCTTCACCGGCGTGAGCCGTCTGCGTCTTCCGGCACAAGGCCACGAGATCACGGTCCAAACCGTCGGTTACGACGCGGGCACGGAGCTGAATACCGAGCGCTTCGCGGACATCGTGCCGCCGTGTCAAGGGTTGATCGGCGTGACCGGAGACCCGGGCACGGGAACGACCGATCCGGCGCTCGCCGAAGGCGGCGTGGTGCACATGCACGACGGTATCGAGGGCTCAGGCGACCTCATCCCGGCAGTGCACGGCTGGACGGAGTCGGTTGCAACGCTGACCATCACCGCCCTGTAAGCGGGCCCGGTTCTGCTTTCGTCGCTGAGCCGAAAGCCAGCAGCGCGCCGAGGCGGCGAGAGGCGCCCTGCGACTTTCTGTTCGGTGTGACCTACTTCGCGTTGTTCCGGTTGCACCATGTAACCGCCTCGCCGAGTCCTACCGTGCCTCTTCACCAGCGAAAACGGTTCGCCGCCCTCGAGCTGGGGCGATTTTTTGAACTTGATGACAGTTGGGTCCACGAGCCTTCAGCCGGTGCATCAAACGGGACGTCGTCTACTCGGACACTGAGCTGCTCGCGTACCGGTTCGCCTCCGGAGTGACTTCTTTCGAGGCACTCGGGATCTGCAGCAGGGCTCCCGCGAGGCTCGACGTCGTGAGCAGGTCCTCGATGATCCCCGGGTCCACCGGGCGACTGTAGTAGTTGCCCTGCGCGTGACTGTAGCCAAGTCGGCGCAGCTCGATGTCCTGCTTCTGGTCCTCGACCCCTTCCGCGATCGTTTGCAGATCGAACGACTGTCCGATCTTGAGGATGGCATGAGCCAGAGCGGTCTCCTCCGGCCCTCGGCCTACGCCATCCACGAACGACTTGTCGACCTTAAGGATGTCGACGGGGAACTGCCTCAAGTGGGACAGCGACGAATAGCCCGTGCCGAAATCATCGATCGCGATCTGCACGCCAAGCTGTTTCAGCTCGTGCAGGATGGAGGCGACGCGCTCGACGTCGTGCGACACCACGCTTTCCGTTACTTCGATGATGAGCGCGTCGGGTGAGATGCCGGCTTCCGCGATCGCCGACGCGACGTCCCTCACGATCGTCTCGTCGCGCAGCTGTCTCGACGAGAGGTTCACGCTCATCTTGAGATGCCGGCCCGGGGAGCCGTCCAGCCACACGCGAAGCTGCGCGCATGCCTGGTTGAGAGTTCTGCGTCCCAGTGCAGTGATGAGCCCGGTCTCCTCGGCCATCGGTAGGAAAGCGCTCGGCGGCAGGATGCCGCGCGTTGGATGGTCCCACCGGACGAGCGCCTCGAGTGCGGTGATCTCTCCGGTCGGGAGCGAGACGATCGGCTGATAGTCGAGGAAGAGCTCATCCGACTCGATGGCGGCGCGCAGCTCCGACTCGAGATCCACGCGTCGCCGGATGAGCTCGCCCATGGACGGGGAGAAGAGTTCGAAACGAGCCTTGCCCCGCGCCTTGGCCATGTACATGGCGGTATCGGCCTGTCGAAGGAGCATGTTGGCGTCGTCTTTGCTCCGCCACGACGCGATCCCGATGCTCGCGTCGATGAACAACTGACGTTCCGACACCGCATAGGGCGAGCCCATCTCGAGAAGGGCACGCTTCGCAACCTCGATGGCTACCGTCTCGGACGACCCGTCCTCCTCGACGAGGATCGCGAACTCATCGCCGCCGAGGCGAGCGACCAAGTCCTCGGGCCGGACGCACCGGCGCAGCCGGTCGGCCACTTCGATGAGAAGCCGGTCTCCGGCGTCGTGACCGAATCCGTCGTTCACCGTCTTGAAGTCGTCAACATCGATGAAGAGAACAGAGGGGCGCCGGTGATCGACGTCCCGGCGGTGGAGCGCCGCCTCGACCCGTTCGCGGAACAACGCTCGGTTGGCGAGGCCCGTCAGGGGATCGTGCATAGCTTGCCGGCGCAGTTCCAGCTCGAGGGTCTTTCGCTCGGAGATGTCTCGATGGTTCATCACGATCGCGGCGACGTTGTCGTCGTCGAGCAGGTTGGTTATGGTCGCTTCCACGTCCCGCCACGCGCCGCTGCGGTCGCGCATCCGGATCTCCACCGTTCGCGGCCCGTCTCCTCGAACGGTGACATCCGCCAGGGCCTCCGCCAGCCGCTCGGGAGCATCGACGGTCTCGAACACGCTCGAGCCGACTCGCGCGTCGGGCGTGAATCCGAGGTTGCGTTCGACGGACGCGCTCTCGTAGCGGATCTCCCCTAGGAGGTCGAAGACGGTGATCACGTCGGAAGAGTTCTGCACGAGCGAGCGGAAGTGGGCTTCCTTGGTCGCGAGGTCCCGCTCGGCCGCTTCGCGGTCCGACATCTCGGCCTGCAACGCTCGATACGCCCGTCTGAAGTCGGTTCTGATCGCGTGGCGCAGCGTCAACCCGAAGGCGCCGCCCAGAACCATGAGACAACCGCCGAGGGCGGCGAGCAAGATCTTGGACCGGCTCGCCTCGCGCGACGACTTCTCTACCGACGCGAGGAACTGCTGCTCCCGGTGGTGGTAGAGCTGCTTGAGCGTGGAGGCGATCGTCGCGAGCGGCGCCTTGATCGAGCGCCAAGCCGCTTCGAAATCCTCAGCGGACGATCGCGGCGACAATCCCGCCACGATCCTGTCGACCTTCGCAAGCGCGGATCCGGTCGCGGCCATGGCCTGTCGCTCGATCGTGTCCATGGAAAGCGACGCAGTGACGGTCAACTGGCGTTCGAGGAGCGCACGCCTCAGGCGCAGCGCGGCGAAGTCGCGATCCGTGCCGAGACTGGCCAGCTGCGACTGCCAGACCAGCGTTTCTCGATGAACGTAGTTCATCGTTGTGACCCGGTCGGCCTGATCATCGTATTCGGCGGCCGTGGCCTCGATCTGACTCGAGACGCGCACGATCAGTACAACGGCGCCCAGCATGAGGGCGGCGACGACCGCCGCGAAGACGATCAGGAAGGGCCGTCTCCGCCGCGTTTCGGGCGCGCGGTTCATCGCCTACCGAACCTGCATTCCGCGGACGCTCCAGACCCAGGAGTCGGAGTCCTTGCCGGACATGGAGTCGTCCGAGAACACGATCCGGATCGGGCCGCCCTTCTCGATCGGTATCGCCTTGCCGTTCTCACGTGTCGCGAGCAGAACTTCCCCCGAGCGCGCCACCTCGATCGGCAGCAGCCAGGTGTAGTCGTCCAGCGCCGTGATGAAGACGCTGCTCGCTTTTCCGTCGGCACCCGCGGCCGTGAGCAGATCCGACAGGAGAACCCCGGAGAACGTGGTCGCCTTCTTCACGAACGGCTCGAAGACCGAACCGCTCACGATGGGGAGCGTCTCGAGCGTCGCGAGGTCGATCGTCAGTCCGTCTCCGCTATTCGTGCGCGAGATCCGCCCGGTGAGATCGAGCACCGCATCGCTCGGAACCGGGATGGCTTTCATCGCCTCCAGCGAGCCGGCCGAAACGACGGCGAAATGCTTGGGAGCCTCCGTTGCTGCCGAAGCCGATGGACTATTCGCCGAGGTCGAGCCGCCACAGCCCGATAGCGCGAGCGCGACCGCCGCGATCGCGGCCGAGGCGCTCGATACGGTCGTGGATCTCTTCATCGAACAATCCTCCTTGCCCTCCTGCGGCACGTCTTTCGCGCCGCTCCGTGATCCGTCTTTCTCATCCAGGTTGTCGTCCGCGAACCGCGCCGAGCCCATGACGAAACGCGGCGGTTTCCGGTTGACCCTGGAGCGGGACAGGACAGGGGAGGGTCAGACGCGGGGTAGCCCGGGAGTCCGAGGAGTCGCGTCGCGTGACTAGTCCTCTTCGGCGCTCCTGCGCAGGAGGACGCGTCGACTCGTGGAGGACGTCTCCGGGGGTGGCTAGTCAGCACATCTCCCCAAGCGAGGCAAGCATCGGCCCAAAAGGGTCGAGCCGGTCAAGGTGCGGCTCGGAACTGCCGACGCACCATATGGAAGGGGGTTGTCACCGTGCATCGCTCGGGCGGGTTCGGACTCCTTATTCGCGCTCGGGCGGACCGTCTCTTCTCTGACGTTCGATCCGAATCGAGCTGGCGGCGCAACCGCCGGGTAGCGCGCGGCCGGTCCGAACGCACGGGAGGGCCGAGTGGACGGCCCTGAGCGCTTCGTCGAGGATCTGATCTCCGCCGGTCCGGTGTTGATCTTCCGGCGCAGGGTGAACGAGGTCGCGACCTACGTTAGCCCGAACGTCACCGACATCCTCGGCTATCCACTCGAAGAGATCGTAGACGTTCCGGATTTCTGGCTCGCGCACATCCACCCCGACGATCTCGAACAGTTCCGCGCAGAGGCCGATTCAGCGTGGCGATCCAAGGCCCACGAACTCAAGCGCGCCTACCGGTTCCTTCACAAAGACGGGGCCTACCGGTGGCTGCAGACCACGGTCCGGTTCGAGTACGACGACGCGGGAGAGCCGGTCGCCGTCGTCGGGTACGGCCTTGACGTCACCGAGCAGAAGCGCGTGGAGGAGGAGCTTCGGCAGAGCGAGGAGCGTACGCGCGCCGTCCTCCACGCGGCCCTGGAAGCCTTCGTCTCCATCGATGCGCAAGGCGTGATCACCGAATGGAGCGCGCAGGCGGAGAGCATCTTCGGTTGGTCGCGCCGCGAGGCGATCGGACGCACGCTGGCGGACACCATCGTCCCGGAGCAGCACCGCGCGGCGCACAGGCACGGACTCGAGCACTTCCTGGCGACCGGCGAGGGTCCGCTTTTGGATAAGCGCATCGAGGTCACGGCGCTGCGTCGCGACGGATCCGAGTTCCCCGTCGAGCTGACCATCACAGCGGTGCGGACGTCGGACAGCTACGTGTTCCACGCGCTCGTTCACGACATCACCGAGCGCACGCGCACGCAGCAAGAGCTTGACCGGATCTACCAGATGTCCCCCGATCTGCTGTGCGTCGCCAATTTCGACGGGTACTTCCTGCGGCTCAATCCGGAATGGACGCGCGCGCTCGGCTACACACTCGACGATCTCACCGCGCGCCCCTTCCTTGACTTCGTGCACCCGGACGATGTCCAAACCACGCTGGACGAGATGAAAACCTTGGCGACCGGCGCTCAGACGCTCTCGTTCGAGAATCGTTACCGCTGCAAGGACGGCACCTACAAGTGGATGTTGTGGAACGCGCTGCCGGTGCCGGAGGAGCGTCTCATCTACGCGGCGGCGCGGGACATCACCGAGCGCAAGGAGGCGGAAGAGGAGATCCGCGGTGCACGCGAGGAGGCCGACCGTGCCAACCGGGCCAAGAGCGAGTTCCTCGCGCGGATGAGCCACGAGCTGCGCACGCCGCTCAACGCCATCCTCGGGTTCGGACAACTGCTGGAGATGGATCCGCTTCGCCCCCAAGAGCGCGAGAGCGTCGAGCAGATCCTAAAGGCGGGGCAGCATCTGCTCGAGCTCATCAACGAGGTTCTCGACATCGCTCGCATCGAGGAGGGCAAGATTTCGCTGTCGATCGAACCGGTCCGGGTGAGCGACGCACTCGGCGATGCTCTTGATCTTGCGAAGCCGCTCGCCGCGCAACGCGGTGTGCACCTTGACACCGGCGATGCGCCCCTGTGCGACCGGCACATCATGGCGGATCGGCAGCGGCTCAAGCAGGTGCTGCTGAACCTCCTCGCCAACGGCATCAAGTACAACCACGAGGGAGGCAGCGTGATCGTCTCGTGCCGGGCCGAGGGAGAGCGGCTGCGCATCAGGGTGGCCGACACCGGGCCGGGCATCCCACGGGATCAGATGGGAAAGCTCTTCGTCCCGTTCGAGCGTCTGGGCATGGATCAGTCCGAGGTCGAGGGAACGGGGATCGGGCTGGCGCTGTCCAAACGCCTCGTCGACCTGATGGGCGGCGAGATCGGGGCCGAAAGCACCGTCGGCGTGGGCAGCACGTTCTGGGTCGAGTTCGACTTGGCGGAGGACGCAGTCGGGGCCGAGTCGGACGTCGGCGGGGCCGCTCACGCGGTCGAGGCGCTCCGCGAACGCGTCGTGCTGTACATCGAGGACAACCTGTCGAACATGCGGCTCGTAGAACGGATCATCGCCCGGCGTCCTCACGTCCGTCTGCTCGCCGCGATGCAGGGGGGTCTGGGCGCCGACCTGGCACGAGAGCATCGCCCGGACCTCGTCCTGCTCGACGTTCACCTGCCGGATACGCGTGGGGAAGAGGTCCTCGCACACCTGCGCCAGGATCCCGCGACGGCGGAGATCCCTGTCGTGGTCATCAGCGCCGAAGCGACCGCGCCCAAGATCGAGCGCTTCCTCGCCGCTGGGGCGCGCGCCTATCTCACCAAGCCTCTGGACGTCGCCCGGTTCCTCGAGGTGCTGGATGAGGTGCTCGGCCAAGGGACGGATGGCTCGTGACCGAAGAGGATGACCGGGCAACGAGCCCCGGGGTCTACGCGGAGGCATCGGCGGGGGCCCGCATCCTAATCGTCGACGACGAGGACCAGAACGTCCGCCTGCTCGAAGAGATCCTCGCCCGGGCTCGCTTCGAAGAGGTCGTGAGCACGACCGACCCGCGCCGAGTCCTCGGCTTGTTCGCCGAGGAGCGACCAGATCTGGTCCTCCTCGACCTGCGGATGCCGCACCTCGACGGGTTCGCGGTGCTAGAGCAGCTTAGCCCGCGCATACCGGCGGGGGAGTACCTACCGATACTGATGCTCACGGCCGAGCCGTCCATCGATGCGAAGCGACGGGCATTATCGATGGGAGCGACGGACTTCCTCACCAAGCCTTTCGACGTGGTCGAAGTGCTGCTGCGTATCAAGAACTTGCTCGAGACCCGCTTCCTTCACACGGCGCTCGCGAACCAGAACGAGATCCTCGAGAAGCAGGTGCGCGAGCGTACGCGGCATCTTTGGGAGGCCGTGCAACGCCTCACCGAATCGGAAGCCGCGACCAAGGAGGCGACCGAGGAGACGATCCGCTGTCTCGCCTCCGCCGCCGAGCTCCGCGACGCGGAGACCGGCTGGCACATCGAACGGATGAGCCGCTATTCCGCGCTCCTCGCCCGCCGGCTCGGCATGCCTGCCGATCGCTGCGAGATGATCCGGCTGGCCGCATCGATGCACGATGTCGGCAAGATCGGCGTGCCCGACCGCATCCTCAGCAAACAGGGCGAGCTCACACCGGTGGAGATGGAACAGATCCGCACCCACGCCGAGGTCGGTCACCGTATCCTCGCCGGCTCCAAGGCCGACGTCGTCGAACTGGCCGCTACGATCGCTTTCACCCACCACGAGCGGTTCGACGGAACCGGCTACCCGCGTGGAGTCGCCGGGCAGGAGATTCCACTCGAAGGCCGTATCGCGGCGGTCGCCGATGTTTTCGACGCGCTCACGAGCAACCGCGTGTACCGCCGTGCGTTCGCGCTCGGGCAAGCCATCGAGATCATGCACGCCGAGCGCGGCCGCCACTTCGATCCCGATCTGCTCGACCTGTTCCTGAGTTCGTTGGACGAAGTTCTCGAGTTATGGCAGTCCTACTCCGACGATCGGATCACGGCCTCCTCGGCTGATCGAAGCCTTCGCCGGGGCGCCTCCTAGCCACGCCTGGATTAGCGTCTAAGTCACCGATTTCCGAGCGCGGGTCGTGTGCCGCTTGATCAGCGAAAACGGCTCGCCTTCGAGCTGTCGCGATTTTTGCATTGGTGACAGTTGGGTCCACCCTGCGTTGTCTGGTCTCGGGTGCTTTCCGGAACGCCAGATCGGCGAGAGACTAGACCCGATAGACCCGGACGTAGGGGATCCCGTTGATCGTCAGCGCGTAGTCCGGTCTGACGTCACGGAAGCGCGCCCACACATCGGCGAAGCGGCCAACCTGCACGCTCGAGATGTAGAAGAGGACGAGATCCGGCTCGTCGCCACCCGGCGATGCCAGCGAGCTCTCCGAGATCGAGATCGTCCTCCCGGCGAAGAACTCCTCGAAGCCGGTGAGTCGCGTCGTCGCTACGACCAGACGCGTGGCATTCGGCAGGCGGCTGAGGTCTGCGGCCGCTTCGTCCAGTCCTTCCCCGCGGCCGATAGGGATCGCCCGCTGCGCCGCGATCGGCCCGCCCACCGTCCAGTTGTAGTGCGCGAGCTCGTAGGGATGGAGGGCCAAGGCCGGACCCGCGTGGAGGAAGAGTGCGGCGCTAAGGACCGGGACGAGCATGGCTTTCCGGAGCTTCTCGGTGATCAGCCGGCAAAGTACGATCGCCACCGCGAGGTCGAGGGCGGCGATCGCCGGCAACGCGTACCGGTCGGCCGTTTTCAGCGTGAGGCTGACGGCTCCGAGGAATCCGATCCCGTACAAGAGGAAGGCCGACGCGGTCCGCGCATCGGGATCATCGCGGCGACGCCGCGCGTACCAGACGGCGCCAACCCCAACGAGCGAGGTCACGATCGTGATCCGGAGCGCGACCGCGAACGGGTAGTACATGGGCCCCGGAGCCGGGAAGTGGAAGCCGAGGAAGAACTGCCCGGCGTCGCTGTCCTCGACCGCCCCGCGAGCCGCTCCGGATACGAGCAGCGATGCCGCCTTCCACGGCCGGACCCAGACGAGCGGCCACAGCGCGGCGATCACCCCGACGGCGGCGCCGATCCAAACGGCGAGCCGGCGCCGAACCCCGCGGCCGTCACGCCACAGCACGATCGCCGCGACCGGCAGCAGGTACCCGGCGAACGTGCGCGTGAGGAAAGCGAGTCCCGCGAGCACGCCGCCGACGACGAGCATCCTTCGATCGTCGTCCCTCGATGCGCGCAGGGTCGCGACGAACGCGGCCGTCATGGCCAGCGTCTGGAGGCCGTCCAGCTGGAGGACGCGGGTGTGCGCGAGCACGAAGGGGTCGAGCGATAACAAGAGCGCTCCCGCGGCTGCCGCGAACTCGCCGAGAAGCGGGCGCGCGAGCAGCCACAGCAGGAGGAGGAGCGTGACGTTCGCGATTGCCATCCCGAGCCGGGCACGCGCGTACCGCTCGCGGAGCGACGCGCCATCCGGCAGTGTCCTTTGCGCGATGCCCGCGATCCACGAGGTCGTCACGCCCGGATGTCCGGTCGTGTACGCATCGCCGAACCGAGCATCGGTGACCGCATTCACGAACCGGTCGGAGCGCTCGAGCCAGAGCGCCTCGTCGATCATGAACCCTCGGTCGAGCGTCAGGGCGCGCGGGAGGAACGAAACGACGACGATGGCAAGTCCGACGGCCAGCCGGACGGCCGGCCGAGCGAGCGCGCCGGATCGTGAAGCGGTCTGCATCGTGCGCTAGAGCTCGAGCCGGTACGCCGTGATCAGCAGCTCGGGCGACTCCCGGAAATCGTTCTCGGGGGTGCGGACGAAGCCCATGCGCTCGTACATTTCACGGGCCTGCGCCATCAGCGAGGTGGTATGGAGCCCCATGGCCGGAGCGCCGGCATCACGCGTGCGACGGATCGACTCCTCGGTGAGCGCACGGCCGATCGCGTTCCCGCGCTCGGGGGGCAGGACGCCGAGCAAGCGGATCGCGCCGATCTCTTCGGGCCATCCCGAGGCCGACTTGTCGACGCCCGGTGGGTAGTACGTGACGGTGCCGATCACGCGGCCTCCGCGCTCGGCGACGATCGCGACTGCTCCGCGTTCCGCGCGACCGCGCACGTCGACGATGTCCTTCCGATAGCCGCGGAAGGCGTCATGTGTCTCCACGCTGGAGTCTTCCGATGGGCCGTACTCGGCGTACGCCTGCGCGATCACGTCCGCGACCGCGTCGAGCTCGTCGGGGCGCGCGTCACGGATCACCACGTCGGGAGGCAGAGGCACCGTGACCTCAGGCTACCAGCGGTATGCTCCGGCTCCATGGCCCGGACATGGCGGTGGGTCGGGGAACGTGCGCTCCTG
>JBBDRM010000108.1 GCA_040905475.1 Actinomycetota bacterium | reverse complement strand
GCCCAAACCGTGCAGGGAGGCTCTCCCTATGTAAACAACCTCGGTGGGAACTACAACTAGATGATCAGCGACGGCGACGACGTCGTCCCCGAAGGCCGGCATCGTCCAATCGTCTCGTCCCATCCCTGATTCGCCGTGCCCAGCGAGATCGATTGCCACGACCTGAAATTCGTCCGCGAAGTAATCAAGCTCCGGCTTCCAGTAACTTCGATCGCACGACCAGACGTGCACGAACACGAGGGCGAGAGCGCCCGATCCTCGCGCCTCGAAACGGAGAGGGATTCCGTCGGTGGAGACAGCCGTGTCTTCCATCGCACCTCAGGTCGGCGGGACTAAGAATAGCGTGCAGGAGTTTGGTGTGGCCCCAGCACGGACTCGATGCGGGCAAGTTGGCGCTTGCGAGTGAATTTCCACGCATTGCCGAGGAGATTCTCGAGCGCGATCGTGAGGAGCCCCGGATCCCCCATTACAGAACGCTGTCCATCCGGTCGTCTACTTCGTCCGCGACGAAGGGGCAGGGTTCGACATAGGACGCGACCACCGTGGCGTGGCCGACGCCCCGAAGCTCTTCGGCGTGTTCCAGCGCCTTCCCGCCGCTCGCGAGTTCGAGGGAACGGGAATCGGACTAGCCACCGTTCAACGAATCGTGCATAGGGCTGAAGGCGAGGTCGGCCGGGGTGCGACCGTGTACTTCACGCTGGAAGAAGGGATGAATGACAACCAGCGCGCGCCGGACGTCCCATTGTCGCGACCGGCGATGTCACGGCCTTAACTGACGCCCTCGGGCTACGCATCGTCTTCGAGGGTTCATCCCTTCCTCGGCGGCGCGACGGCATCACACTGAACCTCTCTCGGCGAAACTGACACCTGACGTACGTGAGCATCGGCTCGAAGTCTCGACAGGCTCGGAACGGGATCTGCCGGTCGCGCTCAGGAATGCCCCGGCGTTGAAGCCCCGCCTATGCACGGTGAACGCACAACGAATCTCCAATGAACGGCCATTCAGTTAGAGAGGACATTGGCTTGTCTTGCTTGCGTGTGTCTGTTGGTTGATGTTTCCTGAGAGCACAACGCG
Source organism: Actinomycetota bacterium (assembly GCA_040905475.1). Taxonomy (NCBI): domain Bacteria; kingdom Bacillati; phylum Actinomycetota; species Actinomycetota bacterium. Next base: position 22,846 of record JBBDRM010000108.1, on the reverse strand, counting down.
TGGCCATGCCGCCACTGCCCGGCGCTGGGTGTAACCGGAAGCCCTGAGGAGCGTGAGGGCAATGGCGATTGAGTCGGGCCTGCAAGCGCAATGCTCCGGCCGGACGAGCTACCGTTCGTCGGAGGCCGAACCCGACGTCTTGGCACCTGCTCGGCGTTCCCTCTGCACAAGCCTGCCGGCTCCCGGCTCTCGGCCCGCCCCACGTGACTGCTACCACGAACGCGGGCCATCGCATCTCCGAAGACAGCGGCCCGCCGGTGGCGAACCGACCCTTTAGCGGGAGAACCCTGTGGCGCAGCGTGTGGCGGTGATCGAGGACGACCCCGCGATCGGCTCCATGCTGAAAACGATCCTGGCGCTGGAGGGCTACGAGGTCGCCACCTTCGGAGACGGCAAGAGCGCGGTCCCGAGCCTGCGGTCGGGGCGGTTCGACGCGGTGATCCTGGACATCATGCTTCCCGGGCAAGACGGCATCGCGGTCCTGCGCGACATCCGGGGTGCGCACGAAACCGAGCGGATCCCGGTCGTGATGCTCACGGCGAAGACCGACGACGTCACGACCTGGGCGGGCTGGCAGGCCGGGTGCGACTGGTTCCTGACCAAGCCGTTCGATCCGGACGACATCGTTCGCGTGCTTCGCCGGATCGCGGAACCGGGTTACGGCGCCGGAGAGGCACCGGGCTGATGACGACGCCACACGCCCGCGGGACCCGCTATGGGAATTGCTAAGCACTTTTGGACAGGCGAAGGCTCGCCGACGTCGGGAAGGGGGAGGCATCTCATGGCGCAGCGCCTCGAGATTCATCTCCGCGATGACATCGGCGTGTCGCCGCCCAACGCGTTGGGGATCCAAGCGGCGGGGTTGACGGTTCGTGACGGCGTGCGTTCGACGCTCGCGACCGATCGCACGTCCACCTTCACTGTCTCCCCTGAAGGCTCGACCTCGGTCGAACCTTCTCGCATCCTCGGCTCCGCGGCCGTCGCCCTCCTCGTGATCGGAGTGGGCTGTGGTCTCACGGTCGACTCCACCTCACCCCGGTTGGTTGGAGCGGTCGGCTTGATCGCCATCACTCTCGTTCTCGTCTTCCTCGCAGACGGGTTCGCCGTCGACGCGTTCCTCTCGGTAGGAGAGCTCATCCGATCCTTCGCCTTCGCGAGCGCGACGGGGATGGGCCTGGCGCTGGGGTTGGGATGGGTGTGGTCGAGCGCCGTCTCGGAGGAGGCGCCGCTCGCCGTACTGGCGGCGTTCGCCTTCGTGGGTTTCGTCGTCGAGGGGGCGGCCGTCGCCAGTCACCGGACGAACGGCCGTCGACCGTCCGCGCTCCTCCTCGCGGACGGCGACGCCGGCGAGTTCGATCGGGAAGAGACGCCGGGTGGGGACGTTCAGATCGTCGCGCGGCTGGCTCCTCCCTTCGAGCCAGGCTTGCTCGCCGCCGCGCTCACGGCTCACCGACCCTCAATCGTTCTTGTCGCGTCGCCGTTGCACGCTCTCGACCTTCACCTCGTGCGCACGTGCTCCTTGTTCGGAGCGCGGATCCTTGTGCTCGCCGATCCTCTATTCGGCCTGGCGGTCCGTGATCCGATCGTTCGCCTGGCCGGACGCCCCTGGGTAGCGTTGCGCCCTCTCGCTTTCAGAGGCCGGCATCGTCGGGTCAAACGAGCGCTCGACGTCGGGCTCGTTCTCCTCTCTACTCCCGCCGTGCTGCCGCTCATGGCGATCGTGGGCATGGCGACCATCCTCAGCTCCCGCGGAGGCATGCTTTATCGCCAGATCCGACTCGGCGAAGGTGGCCGACCGTTCATCCTCTACAAGTTCCGCTCCATGCAGGCAGATGCCGAGCGGGAGACGGGACCGGTGCTCGCGTCGCCCGACGACCCGAGAGCGACCCTGCTCGGACGCTTCCTCCGGCGCGCGCATCTGGATGAGCTGCCCCAGCTGTGGAACGTTTTGCGAGGCGAGATGAGCCTGGTCGGACCACGCCCCGAGCGACCGGAGCTCGCCTCGGGATTCCGTGGGATCCGCGACTACCAAGCCAGAACGCTGCTCAAACCAGGGTTGACGGGCCTCGCCCAGCTCGTGGCCGGCTATTCGGCCACGCCTGCCGACAAGCTTCGCTGTGACCTTCTCTACCTCACGAGCTTCTCTGTCCGACTCGACCTGCGTCTGATCGCGGCGACCGCGCGGGACCTTCTCCGAGGGTTCCCGCATGGATAGGCCGACGGTTCACGGCTCGCGGGTTGCCCAAAACGCGGCAGCCCTGCTCGGCGGTCGCGTCGTCACGGGAGTCGTGGGGCTTGTGACCGTGCCTGCCCTCTACGGGATGCTCGGCTCACGCCGCTTCGGTCTCTGGGCGCTCCTGCTCGGCCTTGCGGCGATCGCCGGCCTTCTCGACTTTGGACTGGGCTCCGCGCAGGTCCGCGAGGTTGCGTGCGCGACCGGAGGGGGCGATCCTCGACGGGCCCGAGCGGTCCTCGCTCTCGGGATGGTCTGTTCGGCCGGCCTCGCGTTGGTTGTCGGCCTCGCCGCCGCGCTCGGCTGGCCGCTCCTCGCGCACGTCTTCGATCTAAGTGACCTCGCCGGAGAAGGACGGGCGGCGGCGTTGCTCCTCGTCGCGTCGCTCATGGTGGATGGGCTCGCGTCGCCGTGGCGCGCGGCTCTGGAGGGCACCCAGCGTCTGCGTTCCGTCGCGTTCATCACTGTTACCAGTGCGATCGCGGGAGGCGCCGGGGGAGTCGCGCTTGTCGCGGCCGGCCACGGCCTCGCGGGGCTGGGCTGGTCCGTGCTGACCGGCAGCGTCCTCCGCCTATCGCTGCTCTTCGTCACTGCACGACGGTGGGCCTGCGGCATGCGACCCAGCATTCGGGCGATCGACCGGAACGCCGTGCTGACGGCCCTTCGTTACGGTTGGCGGGTTCAGCTTTCGAGCGGCGCCGCGGTGATCAACAACGACGCCGATCGCCTGGTCCTCGGCGCGTTCTCGTCGACTGCGGCCGTCTCGCCGTTCGATCTGGGCAGCAGGTTGGCGAACGTTCTTCGCCTGGCGCCCACGTACGTCATCATCGCAGTCTTCCCCGCGGCGGCTGCGTTGCACGCCCGAGGAGATCGAGCGGCGCTCGACCGCACCTACGTGCGCACCACGAGGTACCTGGCGATGTTCGCCGCGGTGGCGGCAGCGGCCCTCGTCGCCAGCGCCGATCCGCTGGTGGTGTTGTGGCTCGGGCGTCGGGTTCCCATGGTAGTCGCGACGGTTTGCTTGCTCGCTCCCGGATACGCGGTCAACCTTGCGAGCGGTGCCGCGTCTGCGGTCACCCGCGCGGAGGGTGCACCGGAGCGGGAGACGCGATACGCGCTCCTCGCTGCGGGTCTCAACGTGGTGCTCACGGTCCCGCTGCTCGTCGCTCTCGGTCCGCCCGGCGTCCCACTGTCGACCACGCTGGCATACGTCGCCGCTACCGCATATTTCTTCTGGCATTTCCACCGCTCCTCGGGGCGTGCGTTCGGCCCCGTATTGGAGGCGATCTGGAAGCCGTTCGCGGCCGCCGGCTGCGCGGCCCTCGTCTCGTGGATCGCTCTGGGACGGAGCCCGATCCCGGCGGAGCGCCTCGCCGCGGTCATCGCGGCTGGATCGCGGGCGGGTCTCGTCGTCCTGCTGAGCGTCGGGATGCTCATCGCTCTCGGGTTCTTCGACGCGGAAGACCGGCGCGTGATCACCCGCGCCGTTGCGCGGCTTCGGATCCGCGACGCGGCTCCTACTCCCGCCCACGCCGCGAAGGGGGCGTCGTGACGACGATCACGGATCGGGCACCCTGCCTCCTCTGCGCGTCGTCGCGTTCGATCCCCGCGTTCACGCATCCATCGCCGCTCCGGCGTTGTCCCAACTGCGGCCTCGTCTCCACGACCCTGGAGGCGACCCCAACTCCGTCCTACGGCGAGGGATACTTCTTCGACGGCGGATACCGCTCGTACTTCGCCCGGGCCACGCAATGGCGTTACGAGGCCCGGCAGAGACTCCGATGGCTCCGCGGGTCGGCGCGCCCTCGCACGCTCTTCGAGATCGGATGCGCGGGCGGCTTCTTCCTCGAAGCCGCCCGGGACGCCGGGATAGCGGCGAGCGGAGTGGAGGCATCCGAGCCCGCGGCGCGCTACGCGCACGATGTCCTTGGTGTCCCCGTTGTCGGTGCGAGATTCGAAGACGCGGATCTCGACGGCCCATTCGACGCCGTCTGCGCCTTCCATGTGCTCGAGCATGTCGATGACCCGCGCGCGTTCCTCGTGAAGGCGCGCGAGCTCATCGCATCCGGGGGTTGGCTCGCGCTGGAGGTGCCCAACATCGAGTCGGCGGCGGCACACGCCGACGGCATCAAGTGGCCGGGTCTCCAGCCCCAGTACCACCGGTGGCATTTCGCTCCTCCGACGCTCACGCGCCTCGTCGAAGAGACGGGGTTCCGAGTGACCGACTGCGACACCGTTTCCGCCCGCTTCTACACCCGCCCGGCGCGCCGAGTCACCACGGACGCTCTCGCCGGGCTCCGGGCTGCCGTCCGATCGAGATCGTTCCGGACGGTCGACCCTCGATCGGGCGATCACGTCCGCCTCCTCGCAGGCCCGCTGCCATGACCGCGCCCGATGTCTCCATCCTGATCGTGAGCTGGAACACGCGGTCCTCGACCGAGCGGTGCCTCGCCTCCATCGCCTCGAGCGTCGACGACGGGACCCGCTACGAGATCATCCTGGTCGACAACGGATCTCGCGACGGCTCCGCGGAGGCCGGTGAGGGGCGAGAGGATGTCCGGCTCATCCGCAACTCGGGCAACCGCGGGTACGCCGCCGGCGTGAATCAGGCCTACGCCGGGGCGCGAGGCAAGATGATCCTGCTCCTCAACTCGGACGTGCAGCTCACGCCGGGGTCGCTGAGCGCGCTGGTCCGTTTCCTTCGCCGTCACCCTGACGCGGCCGGTGTCGCGCCGCTTTACCGCTACCCGGACGGCTCTTTCCAGCCGCACTACTACCGGCTGCCGACCTTCGCCTCGTCCCTGGCGCTCGCCACCGGATTCCGGTTCCTGCCGCCGTTCGCCCGCCGGTTCCGCTCCTACCGGATGCTCGACGAGGATTTCTCTTGCCCTCGTCCCGTCGAGCAGCCATCGGCGAGCTGTCTGCTGCTCCGCCGCTCCTGCCTGCCCCCCGGGAGCGTCCTCGATGAGCGCTACCCGATCTTCTTCAACGACGTCGACCTGGCACGACGGATCGCCGGCGCAGGTGGGACCATGTGGATGACGCCGGAGGCCGCGGTTGTCCACGAGCTCGGTGCTTCCACGCGCCTCCTCGGCGACACGCTACGCGCGCGTCACCATCTGGGAAGCCTCGTCCGATACCTGCAGACGACACTCCCGCGCGCCCTGCTCGTGGTCTTCCGGATCGTCGTTCTGGCGGACCGGATCCTTCGCCGCCTGCTTCGCCGGGAGGGCGAGCCGCCCCTCCGGGACGTGTGGCGGGCGCTTCGCGGCGATCCGGCTCCGCTGCCCGACTGGGACGTGCGCCCCTGGATCGTTTACTTCGCGGCGATCCCGTGGGCGTCCGAGGCACACCGCCAGCACGAGCTGGCGCGACAGCTCGCGCGCGACTACCGCCTCCTCTTCGTCGAACCGGCCGGGCTCGGTTCTTCGCGGCGGATGTCCGTCGAGCAGGTCGGCCCCGGGTTGTGGCGTGCGCGACCGGCGACGCTGCTCCCACTCGGGAGACTCCTGCCCGCCGTCAACCTCGTGAACCGACGCGTCGCGGCCCGGAGGCTGCGACGCTGGCTCGACGAGCGGCCGGGACGCCGCCTGCTGTGGATCGACGAGGACCTGGCCGCGCCGGTCGTCGGGCGTCTTGGCGAATCCGCGCGCGTCTACGACGCGACCGACCTCGACTGGACGTTCACCCGGCGCTGGAACCGTCCGCATCTGCGCAGGGCGCTCCGGCGAGCCGTCGGCTCGGCAAACCTAGTGCTCGTCTCCTCGCCCGCCCTCCCGCGGCACCTGCCGACGAACGGAACCCGGCCGGTCGAGCTGCTCAACGCCTGCGATCCCGAGCGGTTCCGGCCTAAAGGGCCGCAGGCGGAGGCGCTAGCCTCGATCCCGCGGCCGCGTCTCGGATACGCGGGCGCCGTCGACGAACGAGCCTTCGACGCGGCGCTCGTAGCGGCCGTCGCCGCCCGGCGGCCCGACTGGTCCATCGTCCTGGTCGGCCCGTCCAGCCCGGCCGCCCGGCGTCGACTGGACGGACTTGTGAACGTTCACCTGCTCGGCCCCTTCCCCTACCGGGAGATGCCGGACCTGGTCCGCGGCTTCGACGTAGGCCTGATCCCGTATCGGCTCGACGGACTCGCAGACTACGTCCTACCGAAGAAGTTCTTCGAGTACCTCGCCGCAGGCAAACCGGTCGTGACCACACCGCTTCCTGCGTTTCGTAGCCTCGATGCGCCGCGTCACGAGGCGGCGACGGCCGAGGAGTTCGTCGCCGCCGTGGAGGTCGCGCTCGCCGAGGCGACACACACCGGTCACGCTCGGGACCGTCGGAAGGCGGCCCTCGCCAACACGTGGGACGCGCGCGGTGCGCAGCTGCGCACCCTGCTCGAGGCGATCGGCGGGCGGTGACATGGAGGATCGCCGCGCCTGCATGATCGCGCTGGCCCCATCGGCCGCGGCCGGAGCGCTCGTTGCGCTGGCGCTGACCAAGGGATCCGTCGCCGCCGTCGGGATGGGGCTCTGTGGCGGGCTCGTTGCCTGGGTGTTCGTCCGCTGGCCGTGGGCGGTGCTCCCCGTGTCGATCCTCGGCGGTGCCGTGATCTCGGGCGCGCTGGGAGCCGACCGGGTCGAGACGGTCGTCGCCGTTCACGCAGCCGCCCTCGGTATCGGCGTCGCGGCCCTGACGCTGAGATGCGCCGTCGATCGATCCTGGGGGCGCCGCGTTCCGACTCCCGCGGACCGCGCCATGCTCGCACTCGCCGCGGGCGTATTGCTCGGCACCGCGTACGGGCTCTCGCGAGGAAATCCGCCGCGCGCCGTGCTCGTCGCCGCGTACGAGATCGCGGTGATACCGGCCTACTTCTTCCTTGCCACATTCACGCTCACGTCGCCACGACGTTTCCACGCAGCCGGTGTGCTCTACCTGTCCGGCGCGGCCGCCTTCGCGCTCGTGGGGATGGCCGTTCCCGGTCAGCACGGAGGGCTGTTCTCGGCGCTCGCGCTCGCCCCGGTGGTCGCGGTAGCCGCCGCGGCGCGGGGATCGCGACGCGCGCTGCTTCTCGCGCTCGCCGGCGTGTTCGCGCTCGACGTCCTGCTCTCCGCATACCGCGCCATGTGGCTCGCGACCGCCGTGGCGCTTGCCGTGCTCGTCGTGCACCGCGCGGTCGGTCTGCGGCGCGCGGCCGTTACGAGCCTCGCGGCCGCGGCTGTGATCGGAATCACCGCCGTCGTGCTCTCGGGTGGCGTTCGCGCTCGGACGGAGCTCGTCGGTGTGGGGCTCGAACGGACGGGCGGCTACCGGATACCCGAGGCGCGCGTCGGCATGGAGGCGTTCCTGGAGGAGCCGATCGCCGGTCGCGGGCTCGGCCAGGTGGAGCGGCAGGTGTTCCTGCCGGGCTTTCGTGTCACCGACGTTGGCCCCGTCTATCACGTCTTCTACGTGATGCTCCTTGCGAACGGAGGACTGATCGGCCTAGCGCTGCTCGTGTGGCCGCTCGCGATCGCCCTGCGGCGACGCAGGATCGAGACGCTGCCGTACCGGTCGCTGCTCATCGGTTTCGCGGTCGCCGCCGCCTTCGCGGGGCCGGTCGACGGTCACTGGGAGCTCGGGCTCGTGCCTGCACTCGTCTTGGTGTCGGACCGCTTCGCGCGCTCCTTCGCTCAGGCTCAGCGTGTAGGGAGAGACGCGTGATAGCCGCCGCGATCGTCGTCACGCACAACTCCGAGCCGTTCGTCGGCCGCTGCCTCGAGCCGCTGCTCGAGGCCGGCGTCGAGCTATGGGTCGTCGACAACGCGTCCGCCGACGGCACGGCCGAGCTCGTCTCCCGGCGATTCCCGGAGGCGCGACTGCTGGTCAACCCCGACAATCGCGGCTTCGCGCGTGCCGTCAATCAGGCGCTCGCGCAGATCGATGCTGAGGCGGTCCTGCTCGTCAATCCCGACTGCCATGCTCCGCCGGAGTCGATCCGCGGTCTCCTCGACCATCTCGTCGCGAATCCGGACGTGGGGGTGGTGGCTCCACGGTTGCGTGACGGGCACGGCCGCGTGGCCGTGAGCGCCCATCCCTTCGAGACCGCTGCGACCGTGCTGGCCAGCCGCTTCGGCGGCAGCCTGATGCCGCCGGCCCTGCGTCGCCGGATCGCGCGCGGGGAACGGCGCCGCAACTACGACGCCTGCCGTGCCGGGGCGGAGCCGGTGAAGGTGGACTGGGTTTCGGGGGCCTGCCTTGCCGTCCGCGGCGACCTTCTCCGCAAGGTCGGCGGGCTCGATGAGGGCTACTTCCTGTACTACGAGGACGAGGAGCTCTGCTTCCGGGCGCGCCAGCGCGGCGCCCGGGTCGTGTACCTGCCCTCCGTCGAAGCGGTGCACCTGGGCGGAGCAAGCAGCGCCGATCCGCTCCACCTGTGGCCGCATCTGTATCGGAGCCTGCTGCGCTTCCAGGCGATCCATCGACCCCACACCTACGCGATCGTGCGCGCCGTGGTTCTGATGCGGGCGCTCCTCGGGATGGCGCTCGGTGGACTCAGGGCGGCTTTCGCGCGCGACAGAAGCGCCATGGCTCGTAGAGCCCGGGCCTGGGCGGTCGTGGCGCGGCTGGTCGTCGGTGAATCCGGCGCGATCCGAAGGAGCGCCGCATGAGGGTCGTCATGGTCGTCGTCGGGAAACGCACCGAGCACTGGGCATCCTTCTTCGATGCGCTCGCCCGTCAAAGGGACACGGAGCTCCTGCTCCAGACGGCAGACATCTCGCCCCTCGCGCGGAAACAACTGGCGCGACTCGCCGACAGACATCCCAACGTGCACTTCCATGAAGCCAAATACTGGATCGGCGAGGACGCGACCGGCCATATGGCGTCGGTGCTGTTCGCGCCGGGGTCGTGGCGTTGGCTCCACGAAGCCCGCCCCGACGTGATCCACGTCATCGGCGAAGCCTCATACCTGGCCACCAGACAAACCATCGGGTTCCGCAATCGCGTCTTCCCCAGGACCCCCATCAGCCTGTACGCGGCGCAGAACGTCGTGATGCGCCTGCCCCCGCCGTTCACCCGGTTCGAGCGCTACGCCTACCGGCAGGTCGCGCTCGCCCTGCCCATAACGCCGGCCGCGCGTTCGGTGCTCCGCGCAAAGGGATACCGGGGCAAGGCGAAGATCACCCCGCTTGGAGTCGACGTGGCGCACTTCCGGCCGCGCCGATCCGTGCCGGAGGGCCCGTTCACCGTCGGCTTCGCCGGCCGGCTCGAACCCCACAAGGGGCTCCTCCACCTGGTCGCTGCGTCCGACCGGATCGGGTGCAGATTGCTCCTCGTCGGCGACGGCTCGTTACGCCCCTGGCTGCAAGGCGAAGCGGCGCGGCGTGCCGGGCGGATCGAACTCCATCCATGGCAAACTCACGACGCTCTCGCGCGCATCCTGCGTCGATTGCACGCCCTTGTCCTTCCTTCGGTGGAGACCGTTCAGCGTGGCGTCGTGCCCTGGAGCGGGATCCCGCTGCGCGAGCAATTCGGCCGCGTGCTCCTCGAGGCCATGGCCTGTGGCGTGCCGGTCATCGGCACCACCGTCGGCGAGATCCCGCACGTGATCGGCGCGGCCGGGCTCACCGTCCCGCCGGAGTCTCCGGCAGCGCTCGCCGAAGCGATGGCGCGCTTGCGAGAGCGACCTGCCCTCGCCGCGTCGCTCGCTCGGTCGGGGGTCGAACGTGCCGCGCTGTTCGACTGGAACCGGATCGCCGATGGCGTCCGCGCCGCGTGGGACGAGGTGGCCTGCTCGCCCCTCGCGACGCTCCCGCGGATGCGAACGATCACTCGAAATCGCAACGCCTCCCACTGGCCTTCGAGAAGGGAATCCCATGGACGAGCGGTTTGATCCTTCCTCCTGGCTCGCGCTCGCGCGCCGTCGCGCCTGGATCGTGCTCCTGACCGTCGTCGCCGGGATGGGCGGCGCCGCCGCCGTCACGCGAGTCATGCCTCCCAGCTACGAAGCCGTTGCGACGATGTTCGTCGGAAGCACCAGCCCGAGCGGCGAGCCGGGGGCCGACATCGCGTACGCCTCGCTCGCTCAAAGCCTCGTCACCTCCTATCGGCAGCTGGCGGAAACCCGATCGATCGCACTCGAAGCGGCAACCCGCGCCGGCCTCGAGCCGCGCGACGTCGTCGGGCGGGTGACCGCCGAGGCGCAGCCGGGCGTGCAAGTCCTATCCCTGCACGCGCGTGCGGCAACCCCCGCCCGCGCCGCGCAACTCGCCAACGCGGTCGCCGACGCTCTCGCAGCACGGGTGGAGACGCTCTCCGGCGCGGCCGGGGAACACGTTGGCCTGGAGCTCGTCGATCCCGCGGTCCCGCCCAGGTCCCTCGACTCGCCGCGGATGGCCGTCAACGTCTCCTTCGGCGCCCTCGTCGGACTCCTTGTAGGGATCGGCGTCTCCTTCGCGCTCGAATCCCTGAACCCGCGTATCCGCACGACAGGGGACGTCCAGCGCGAACTGGGAGTCCCGACACTGGGTACATTCCCGTACCTCCGGCGACGCGCGCGAGAGGTAGACGTCCGCCTGTGGCACACGGTTCCCGCCGTTGCCGAGCCGTGCCGCAGCCTCGCCGTCACTCTTGCCTCGATCGCCGAACGCGAGGGCCACCGCCGGATCCTGATCACCAGCACCCGGACCGAGGAGGGCAAGACGACGGTGGCCGGGCAACTCGCTCTCGCCCTCGCCGAGCAAGAACGAAGGACCGCACTCGTCGAAGGAGACCTCCACCGGCCGGCCTTATGGCGACACTTCCCACCCGCCGCAGGGGCGAGGATCGACCCCGCCGGGGGCCGTTCGAGCCGCTCGCCGCTAAGATCCGCCGACGTCTCCCCGAACCTCACGGTCGTCCTAAGTGATGGCAAGCGGCAGGCAAACTCCGCCCGCGCATCGGAGTTCGCGCGATCGGTCTCCGGAGCTCTCGGCGACTACGAGCACGTGCTCATCGACGCGCCGCCCGCGCTCGCAGTATCGGACACGCGCGTCCTCGCCCAACACGTCGACGCCGTCCTGTTCGTGGTTCGCGCCGGCGCCACCGGCGCGAACGACGCCCGTGCGGCCCTCGCGGCCCTTCGGCAACTGGACGTCAAGATCGCCGGCGTGGTGCTGGTGGGCGTTCGCGGCCGACAGACAGACGCCTACTACTACGCCGACGGTGGCACGACCAACCTCTCCGCTCTCGGTGCTGCGAGGAGATCGTCGGGGTGAGCGAACGAAGCGCGACCCGGCCGCGTCGCCGCGTGCGCGTGGCGATCGCCATGGTCGTCCTGGCAGGCGCCGCAGCAGTCACCGCCCAGGCCACGCTGCATGCCGCCGAGGCGCGGCGCGCCCTCGAACGAGCGCGGCGCATCCTGGGCGGCGCCGGCGCCGAACCACTTTCCTCAAGCTCGCCGCAAGATCGGCTTGTCCTCATCGATCGCGCGGCAACACTCACCGAAAAGGCGATCTCGCGGCTTTCCGGATGGCCGCTGGCACCACTGGGCCGCCTGCCGATCCTCGGCCGGGACCTCAGGGTCGCGTATACGATCGCGACGGAAGGACGAGCCGTCCTCGACGCGACGCGTGATGCCGCCGCGGCAGCAGATCCGCTCGTCTCCGGACGCATCGACGGCCCCCGGCTCGACGCAGCGTCGCATGCCTTCCTACGGCTCGCGCACACCCTCCAGGAAGCGAGCCGGAAGGTGCGGGATTCGGCTTCCCTCGTCCTGTCGGGGAGCGGTCGGCGCGCGTTTCTCACCGATGTGCGGGCTGCACGGCGCTCCGCCGACGCGTCCGGCCGGGCCCTCGGACTGGCGGCCCGCTTCTACGGATCCGCGGGTTCCGTGCGCTACTTCCTCGCCTTCCAGAACCCGGCCGAGCTACGCGGGACAGGGGGGCTGATCGGCCAGTACGGCCTCCTCGAATCAAGTCCGGACGGTCCTCGCCTGGTCTCCGTCTCCCCGATCGGCGCGCTCCAGGCGCGAACGACCGGCGCCGTCGCACTCTCCGGAGATGCCGCCGACCGCTACCGTCGCTTCGGCGTCGATCGCGACTGGACGGCGGTCAACGTTCCGCCGGACTTCCCGACGGCGGCCGCGGTGATCGTGGACCTCTACTCGCATGCCACCGGGGCCCGCATGGATGGCGTCATAGCCGTCGATCCGCTCGCCGCCGCGAAGGTGCTCGAGGCCAGCGGTCCGATCGCCGTGAGCGGCGTGCACCTGGCCGCCGACAACGTCGCCGACGTCACCATGATCCGGGCCTACCAGAGCTTCGCGTCCGACAATGCCGCTCGGAGCCGGTTCCTCGCCGCCGCGGCGGCGGAGACCTTCGCCGCGCTCGTGCGCGGTCTCCGCACGTCGCCGGCACGGACGCTCACCGCGCTCACGGAAGCGGCTAGAGGCCGCCACGTCCAGGCGTATTCGACGGACCCGGCCGACCAGGGCGCGTTCGCGTCGCTGGGGATCACCGGTAGCGCAGCTGCTCCCCGCGACGGTGACTATCTCATGCCCGTCGGCGTGAACGTCGCAGGCAACAAGCTCGACGCCTTCCTCAGACGGGACATCCGATACGAGGTTCGTCTCCTGCCCGACGGCGACGCCTTGGCCACCGCGTCGCTGACACTCCGAAACGAGGCGCCCCCGAGGCTTCCTGAGTATGTTCAGGGACCCCACGACGCGCGCTTCCGCGCCGGCCAGAACCGACAGTTCCAGACCCTGTACCTCGCGGGCGGCTACGCCTTCACGCGGGCAACGCTCAACGATCGTCCCACGCTCGCCGAGGCGCAGGTCGACCTGGGCGCCCTCGCCCTCTCCCAGGAGGTCGACATCGATCGCGGGAAAGCCGTCACGCTCGCATACGAGCTCCAACGCGCCGGGGCCGCGCGGATCGAGTCGGATCTCATGTTCTACAGCCTGCTAGTGCGGCCGCAGGCCACCGCGCACCCGGATCAGCTCGAGATCCTCGTCGGGGCGCCGGCCGGGTGGCGGTTCCTGAGAGTCCCGCCTGAGTTTCGCGTCGACGGGAGAGGCGCGGCGCGAGAGGGATTCCCGCTCCTCGCCGAGGATCGCCTCGAGTTCGTGCTCGCTCGTAGTAACACCTGAGACAGAAGGAGGAAGATCGCCATGATCAAGATCTCCGCAGCCGGGATCGCGCTTGCGCTCGCGGCGCTGTCGCCGTCCGCGACCGCGACCGCGCAAACCTATCCCCCGGTACCCCAGCCGCTCGTGATCGACAAGTCCGTGGTCCGGCCGGGTGAGCTCGTGACCGTGCAAGGCGGAGGCGCGACACCGAACGCCACCGTCACGATCACCTTCGACGGCGCTGACCCGGTCGACGTCGCCTCGATCACGGCCGCCTCCGACGGCACGTTCCGCGCCTCCTTCAACATCCCTCTCGTCGCCACTCCGGGCCGCCACGACATATCCGCAACCTCAGAGGGCCGCTCGCTGGGAACCGTCACAGTCACGGTGGTCGTGCGGCAGGCTCGCCGTCCCTTCACGGGAGGCGGGCAGTCGCTGCTCCCGTACCTCATCATCGGGGCGCTCGTCCTGACCGGCGTGGCCGGAGCCTTCGTGGTCCGTCGACGAGGCCCGCGAGCAGGATGAGTCCCGCAGCACGTCGTTCGCAGAGACTAGGCCGGCGGGACGCAGACTCCCCGTCAGCTAACGAACGAGGAGACGCTTAGCGAAATGTGAACGGAAGCGCGATCCAGAGCGCCCCATGGAAGATGTCGACCAGGAGCACGGGCCAGCTCCGTCCCCGGAGCAGTTCGTACGCCTCTGCACGGCTCAAACGTCTGACGCGGATCCCCAACATCAGGTCCTCCCCCCATCGGGAGTGAGACGGCTTCGTCGAGCGCGAGCCTCATCGCTCTCGCCACTCGTCGACCCAGTGCCTCGGCCGTGGATCGTAGGGCGCGTCGGAGCCTGAACTCTGGGGACCGCGGTCACACTAATCGGGAAACGACCCCAGCGCGTTCGCCGTTACGGCCCAGAATCGTGCAAACGCGGGGCCCAGGACAAATGAGCCTCAGGGGACGACGCGGCCTCGCTGAGGATTGCCACTCACGACCGCATGCCGAAACGCGATCATGTGAACCCGTCGAGCCACGCGCGCCCAACCAACAGCGACGGCCTGAGTCTCGCGTCCCCATACCGGGAACGCGAACGGAGCCCCCGGACGCTTGAAACCAACGCAGGAGGTCATTCCCTTCCCGCGCGGACCGTGGAGCGGCTCGCAGACGTGTCTCCTATTCGTCCCCGCAAGAGGGGAAAGAATGAACGCGCCTCGGTGAGATGATCTCGGACGAACGAGAAGCGCGGGATCGCAGGTCGCGTACCTTGTCGGCTCGTAGTCGCTGGTAGCAGTATCGCGGCCTGGGGCATTCGGGACGTGGAGGCCGGGGGTTCAGATCCCCCCTTCCCGACAGCGACCTGGGTGAGAGCTCGTGTGAGAGATCGTCCGCTGGTCGTTAGGACGTTGCATTCGGAGTTATGCGACTGCCGATACCTGCTGCCGCTAGTTCGTCCCGGTCGGGGCCGCGGTTCTCGCAGCAGGATACGACTGAGCCGTTCACGACTACGGTCGGCAGTGTCCTGATACCGTAGCTCTCCGCGCGGTCCGAGCCCGACTCAAGGAGGTTGTACACGGTCACCTCGCAGTCGGGACACGCAAGCTCGTTGACGATCTGCACGGCTGGCTCGCACACCGGGCAGCCCGCAGTAAAGACTTCAACCTGTCGTTTGCTCATGCTCGTTTCCTCCTTTGGATGTCTCCGACTTCGATGAAAGCCTGTTCGCACGGCCATGTATCGGAGGTCTCGGGCCATTCGACAACGGATGGAAGCCGCTCCCGTATCTGAACGATTTCTTGCCGAACGGCCTTCAACTCAGCGATCTCTGCGTCGATCTCACTTATCCGCTGCGAAAGAATCGATTCGGTGTGTCCGCAGGGACACGCGCCACGATCGATGATCTCGAGAAGCTCGCGGATCTGCGAGAGTCGCAAGCCGCTACGCTGCGCGCCTTTGATGAAGCGCAGGCGTTCGAGAAGCCGCTCCTCGTACAGGCGATATCCTGCTTGCGAGCGTTCGGGCTCCGGAAGCAGGCCGGCTCGTTCGTAGTAGCGGATGGTGTCTGGGCTTAGCCCGGCACGGTCTGCAAGTTTGGCGACGGTAAGGCTCATGGCCGTACTCTAAACCTTGGAGCGCGCTCCAAGGTCAAGCAAGGCTAGCATTGCCTTTTTACGAGAAATGGTCTCGCGGAGCTCGTCACTTAGGTCCGAGCTGTCCACCTTAGGACGACTGACAGATGCGCACGTCAGAACGGGTCTCCAAGGCTTGCCGACCTGGGCTCGATCTCCGTTCGCCGCTCCATCTGATGAGCCCGCGCCCAGCCCTTAGGGTCGCGGCGAGCGAAAAAGAGTAAGTCTGGAAACCGAAGCCTGACGACGGTTCCTTCATCATGACGCGGCTCACCGAAATTTCCCCGGGGGTGCTCATCGAATTTCCCGACCCCGGGCGCCCCGGTGTGAACCGATTCTAACCACGCGGCCTGACCGCGACGTACGAGCTCGGCTGCTCTGCGGCAGCGTCTTCGATGTCGGCGAGGAGTTCATCGAGCGCGCGGCGTTTCGGTACCATCAGAGCGGAACGGCCTCATCGAGGATGTTTGCATCGCGTTCCAGCAGACTCCCGGACGTCACAACGTCGACCTCCGTCCCGAGGAGCTCCTGGAGCGCACGCCGCAGGCGAACCTGGTCGAGCAAGGACGCATCGTGGTCCATGTCGACCAGCAAGTCGACGTCCGAGCCGGGGCGAGCCCGCCCACGCGCGACCGACCCGAATACGCGCACGTTCGAGGCACCATGTGCAGCCGCCGTCGCGATGATCGAGTCGCGGTGAGCGCGGATCGATCGGGCAAGATGGGGTCCTCGACTTCTCGAGGGGACGGGGCTGCTGCCGAGTTGTTGACCGGCCGCCTCGAGCAGACGCGTCAGCGTATCGACCGTCGGTGTCTTGGAGCCTGACTCGTAAGCTGCGATCGCGGATTGAACGGTGCCTGCTCGACGCGCAAGCTCGGCCTGGGTCAACCCGGCCGCCCGGCGCGCCCGTTTGATCAACTCCGGTCCGGTCCCCATTCCTCGATCATGTCTGATCGTATATAGGGCCGGCGAGCGCCGAGAGACGAGAGAATCGCCCTGGAAACATGGGAGTTCGAATCTCTCCGGGCGCACTCACGGATCGGTGCTCAGGTCATCGCTTCGTGAGTCTCGGGTGCGTGCATCAGGACTTCCGCGCGACGAGGCGCTCGATGATTCCTCCCAGTCGATAGCGCTCGTCCTCCAAGATCTCGAAGCCCTGGGCTCGGACCTGGTCGAGAGGCCTGCGCGTCATGTGATCCCCATCGATGCGCACCGATAGGAACTCGATCGCCTTCTGGATGGCGTACACGAGGATGTTTGCACTCCGGATGTGGTCGACTAGGACCAGACGCCCGCCCGGCTTGAGGACTCGGTACATCTCGGCGACGGCTCGCGCGATGTCGGGGATGTTGCAGAGCGAGAAGGTGCAAACGACCGAGTCGAAGGCTTCGTCCGCGAACGGTAGCTCGTGTGCATCTGCTTGGCAGAGATTCACGGGCCGGACGAGCGCCGCGACCCTTTGCCGTGCGATCTCGAGCATGCCGGAGCTGAGATCGATCGCAGATAGCCGGACGTCGGGATGATAGAGCGGAATATTGAGGCCTGTTCCGACCGCGACTTCGAGCACCTGGCCTTGGGCTCGGGCGCATGCCCAGCTTCGGTTATCGAGACCGAGGACGTGCCGCTCGAACCACCCGATCTCCTTGTCGTATCCCGGAGCTTTCTTGTCCCACACCCGCCGACGCCGGGCGTTCTGATTCTCTCGGTCCTCCTCCGTCGGAGCTCGACGCACCGCGAAATACCTCCCTGGGCGAGGACAGGGTACGACGGCGAGCATACGGCCTACCTTCTCGACTCTCGGGATCGTGATCGGTGGCTGCCACGTCGACGATCATTATCCACAGGGCATGAAGGGGACCATCACCGTCACGTAGGGTTCCTACCTCGTCGAAGGAGGGGGAACGATGCCTGAGATGGAAGGCATCGAGAAGGCGGTACTTTGCAAGTCGCGGGTGGGCGGCGTCTCCTCCCGCGTCGTCGCTCCAGCGTACCTCGGGATGGAGATGATCGGGGAGGGAGTGATCGGTCCGGTCGCCGTCGCGACGCTGGCCACCGGGTTGGTCATGTCTCTGGGCGCGAAATGGGGCTTGTTTCGGCATTACTGGGTGTTGATCTCGTTGATCGTGACGGTCATCGCGACGATCGTGCTGCTGATCGAGTTGAGCACGATCGGCCAATTCGCCGACCTCGCACGCGCCCCGACCACTCCGGTTGCCGTCTCCGCGAGCTAGGAGGCACTCTGTTGCACTCGATCGGCGGGATGATGGTGCTGCTCGTGGTCTTGGTGCTGAATATCTACAAACCTCAGGGCTTGACCGCGTTCGGGCGGCGAAGGCAGGCGCAAACGCAGCGGGAGCTCACCGGCGGCTGATGCCCGGCGTGCGACCCAGCCCCGTGAAGCCTGTTTGGGGTGACGATGAGAACGCAACCGCGAATACTGAGAACGAAATCTCTGCCCGGATACCTTGGAACTCACCTCTGGTTTCGCGGGGCAACGCCACCTTCGTGCGGATGACGTCTCGTTCACCCGCCCGCACAGTCCTCGGCCGTGAGACCGCGACCGACCCAAGCTGGCCGGCGGCGATGCGGTCCGCGGAGAGCGAGAAAGCTTCAGCGCCACACGCGGTCGCAACCGCGCGCATCTCCGCGCGCAGCGCCGTGGACAGGTCGGATCTTCGCACCCCCGATCCGCTCGTTCGAAGAGTGTATCGGAGCGGCACGGTCCCCCTGTTCGCGACCGTGATCGTCGTGTAGCGAACATCCCCCGGCGACATTCCTGTTGCGCGTACGGCGTCGCCGGTGACGTGGAGTATCGGAGCCCCCGTCTTGAAGCCGACGTGGCCGGTGTGTGAGACGTACGTTCGGAAGCCAATCATCGTGACTAGGAGCAACGAGAAAAGCAGCGCAACACGTCGAATCGCGCCTAGCCTCATCACTTTGTCACACCGTCCTCCGATCCACAGTCGGAGTATCGAAGCCCGGTGACGACTTCACCATCGTCCGAACCGATGGAATCCCTGTGGGCTCATCGCACTGAATCGCATCACGGTCCCTACGCCTTCCATCACCCTTCGGGCGCGCGCGACACTGGCCGTGACTAGCCCGGACGAAGATTGAGGCGATTTGCCCGCGAAGCGATGAATGAACGAGCACGTCCTCAGGTGAATGACCATTCGGACCGATAATTGCCATTGATGTTGTTCGCGCGCAAAGGAAGTGAATGCTGATGACCGAGTCGACCTTGCTCTTCCAGCGCTTGATCGAAAGCGTGCCCGACGCCGTGATCGTCGTCGACACCGGTGGAACCATCCGGCTGGTGAACCGTCAGACGGAGCAGCTGTTCGGCTACGGCAGAGCGGAGCTGCTTGGTCGTCCGATCGAAATCTTGGTTCCGGAACGCGTCGCTCTATTCCATCAGGGCCTGAGGGATAGCTATTTTGCAGACCCACAAACGCGGCCGACGAGCGCCGGCCTCGAGCTTACGGCTCGTCGGAAAGACGGCAGCGAGTTCCCGGTCGACATCTCATTGTCGCCGCTCGAAACCGACGAGGGGCGGCTCGTGTCCGCCTGGGTACGCGATGTGACGGAACGGGCGGCGGCCGAGAGTGCCCGTGCGTCCCTCGCGGCGATCGTCGGCTCTTCGCGAGACGCGATCATCGGAACGACAATCACGGGAATGATCACCGGCTGGAACCCGGGCGCCGAGCACATCTATGGCTATTCGAGCGACGAGGCCGTCGGCCGTGACGTGCGCGACATGTTCTCGTCTCGCGAAGCCTCCGAAGAGGACCGGATCTTCGCGCGGGCGGCGAAAGGAGAGCGCATCGAAGCATATTACGAGACGGCGCGAACGAGGAAAGACGGGGTATCGATAGACGTCTCGATCAGCGTGTCGCCGATACGCGACGGTCGGGGGACCGTGGTCGGGCTCGCCAGCATCCATCGGGACATCACTGATCGCAAACGCGCAGACGAGAAGCTTCAGGGGCTGCTGGAAGGCGCACCCCGATGGGGTTGTGGTCGTGGACGCGGAAGGCGTCATCCGCGTAGTCAACCGTCAGACAGAGACGATGTTCGGATACGCGCGCGAAGAGATGCTCGGTCACAGGGTCGAGATGCTGCTCCCCGAGCGCTTCCGCGCTCGCCATTCGGGGATGCGGGCAAGTTACTTCGTCGACCCATCCACCCGGCCGATGGGGACGGGCCTTGAGCTGATCGCGCGGCGGAAGGACGGCACCGAGTTTCCCGTGGACATATCTTTGTCTCCCCTCGAAACCGAGCAGGGCGTCATCGTTTCGGCGGCCGTGCGAGACGCGACCGACCGGAAGCGTGGCGAGAAGGAACGAGAGCTTCTCGGGCTACAGCAGTCGCAACGGCTCGAGAGTCTCGGCCAGCTCGCCGGTGGAGTCGCCCACGACTTCAACAACTTGCTCGCCGCGATCCTCAACTACGCGGGGCTGATAGCCGACGACCCGGGAGCCGAAACAGTTCGCAGCGATGTGCAAGAGATCATACGCGCGGGCGAACGCGCCGCGACTCTGACGCACCAGTTGCTCATCTTCGGACGGCGAGAGGTCGTCAAGCCGGAGATCCTCGACATCAACGCCATCGTCGGCGATCTCGAAAAGATGCTGAGTCGCACCGTCGGTGAGCACATCGAGATCCGGACCAAACTGACGCCCGATGTCTGGCCGGTGAAGGCCGACCCGACTGGGGTCGACCAGGTGTTGATGAATCTCATCATCAACGCTCGAGACGCCTTGCACGAAGGCGGCGTCATCTCGATAGAGACCACGAATGTGGACTTCTCTTCCGGCACGGACATAGAGCCGTGGGCGCTCCCGCCCGGGCGTTATGCATGCATGACGGTTACGGACGACGGGATCGGGATGGCGCCCGATGTGGTGGTTCGAGCGTTCGAGCCCTTCTTCACCACGAAGGCGAAGGCAGAGGGGACGGGTTTGGGACTCGCGACCGTGCACGGGATCGTGACGCAGGCGGGAGGGGACGTTCGCATCTACTCCGAGCCCGGCATGGGCACCGTCGTGCGCGTTTACCTTCCCGCTAGTTCGGAGGCAAAAGCTGAGCCAGCTGTGGAAGACGTGCCCATCCAAGGCGGCGTACCGGGGGCGACGATCCTCCTGGTCGAGGACGAACCCCAGGTCAGGGAATCGACTGCGCGTGTCTTGGCGACGCAGGGGTATGTCGTGCTCTCGGCCCCCGCCGGCGCCGAGGGCCTCGCGATCGCGCGTTCGCATGCCGGTCCGATCGATCTGCTCGTGACCGATGTCGTCATGCCGGTGATGTCGGGAGTGGAGCTCGCCGACAAGATGCAGTCGATACGCCCGAACACCATGATCCTGCTGATGTCCGGCTACCCGCAGGATGTGCTCGGTCGCGGCGCCGCTTCTTTCGGCTTCCCCCTCATCGAGAAGCCGTTCTCGTCCGAACAGCTGCTCCGTCGGCTCCGATCGATGCTGGAAGGGCGCAGAGCCAACCGATCGCCCGCGTTGGGCGCCGAACGATGATTCGGACGCTCGTCATCGACGACGAGGAGCTGGTGCGCCGCTCTCTCGTCCGCCTTCTAGAACGGAACGGCCATTCGTGTATCCAGGCGGAGGACGCCACTGCCGCGCGCTCGGCATTCTCGTCGCGAGATTTCGATCTCGTCCTTTGCGACATCATCATGCCCGGCGAGTCCGGCTTGGACTTCGTCCAGCAGCTTCTGTCTGAGCATCCCGAAACCGCGATAATCATGGTGACCGGGGTCGATGATCCGGCCCAGGCTGGCGTCGCGATCGAAACCGGCGTTTACGGCTATATCGTCAAACCCTTCAGGCGGAACGAGGTCCTCATCAACGTCGACAACGCGCTCCGCCGCCGACGCCTCGAGGTCGAAAATCGCCTGCAGCGGCATCAGCTCGTCGAGACGGTACGCGACCGCACGGCAGATCTATGGAACTCGGTGCGACAGGTCGAACGCGCCGATAACAGCCTCCGCTCGTCGATCGAGGAGATGGTCAGGCGCCTGTCCATGGCGGCCGAGGTTCGGGATTTCGAGACGGCGGGACATATCGAACGAATGAGCTCTTACGCGGGGTTTCTCGCCGGCAAGATGGGGCTCGAACCCGAGCGCTGTGCCCAGATCCATCTCGCCAGCCGGCTTCACGACGTAGGAAAGATCTCGATCCCAGACCGAGTCCTGCAGAAGAAAGGGCGATTCTCGGAGGCCGACCACGAGGTGATGAAACAGCATTCCGAGGTAGGGTACCGGCTGCTTACCGGCACCAATGCGGGCTTGCTGGACCTAGCCGCGGACATCGCTTTGACCCATCACGAGCGATGGGATGGGCGCGGATACCCGAAGGGGCTGGCAGGAGAGGCCATCCCGATCGAAGGGCGGATCGCGGCGGTGGCCGATTGCTTCGATGCTCTTAGCAGTAAGAGGTCATACAAGCCTGCCTTCCCGCTCGGACAAGTTGTCGAGATCATGCGTGAAGGTCGCGGAACACAGTTCGACCCGCGAGTCCTCGATCTCTTTCTCGATTCCTTGAACGACGTGATGGCCATCGCACACGACCTGCAGCCGGCGGTCGCTGACTAGTCATCGATCCATAACCCCCTAGGTTAGGGCTACAGGGGGGCTGACTTTCGACGGTCAGCCCTTGCGCTCCGCTCCTTGGCCATCGAAGCGAGATTCTGCATCGAGGGTTTGATGAGTGCTCCCACCATCATCCGGCCCACGGCGGCGAGCAACGGGTTCAGCATCATCTTCATCGGGCCGAGCACGGTCGCGTGGGTCAACCGTTGCGAGTAGGTGACCACCGAACCCGAGCCATCGGGCTTGATCCCGTACCGGTTGACGACCTTCCAGTCGCCCTCATCGCCCTCCTTGAAGCTCACGTGTGCGTCCGTGACGAATTCGAAGGTGCTCGGGTGCGACGCCTCGGTCACGACCGATCGATCCCGGAAAGTGCCGTCGGGGGCGATGCCTGTGCTCGACCATTCCGAACCTTGGTGGACGGGCGTGTCTCCGACCTCGATACCCGTGAGCCGGAAGTTCTTCTTGCCGCGGTTGCCGCCCCATTCGAGGTGGCTGCGAACGTCCGCGAGCACTTCGTACACCGCCTGGGGCGGAGCGCCCATCTTCATGGTCTTGCGAAAGGCGATCTCCCGGCCGGCCGGCAGCACGTTGCCGTCCCCTTCATCGGTTGCCATGCGTCCCCCTCGATCTCCCGCCTGTTGCGGGCTATGCATCGGACGTTAGCCGTGGTCCGAGCAGAGGTGACACTCGAGCCCAGTCGAGTCCGAAGACACCTTGGAGGTATCCTGCGAGCCCGGACCGAGGGAGGGAACATGGCGGAAAGCATCTATCGCGTCACGGAAGTGATCGGCACGAGCACGAAGTCGTGGGAGGAGG
>JBBDRM010000107.1 GCA_040905475.1 Actinomycetota bacterium | reverse complement strand
GCACCTCCATCGGCCGGCCCATCGTGGTGTCTTCCCCGCGCACGAGGAGCTTGTCGCCCTTGCGGAGGATCTCGGTGACGATCCCCTTGATGTACTGGACCTTGTATTGCTCCTGGGCGGGCCAGTAGATCTGGTTCTCCCAATACCCGTACATCCGCATGTCGATGTAGAAGATGTAGACGCGGCAGTCGGGGAGCTGCTGGCGGACCTCGATCGCCTCCTTCGAGGCGACGCCGCAGCAGACCTTCGAGCAGTACTCGTTCCCCAGACGGCGGTCGCGCGAGCCGACGCACTGGATGAAGCACAGGCGGGTCGGCCGCTCGCCGTTCGAAGGCCGCACGACGTTGTGCTCCTTCAGCATCGCCTCGAGGTCTTGGAGCGCGATCACGTCTGGGAACTCGTAGTACCCGTACATCTGCGTCTCGCGGCCCGGGTCGAAGTGCTGGAATCCGGTCGCGATCACCACGGCGCCGCACTCCACGACGTCGGTGGCCCCGCTCGGATCCGTGAGTGTGACGCGGAAATCGCCGGGCGAGCCCTCTTGAGCGGTCACCATCGTCCGCAGGCGGAGGTCGAGCAGCGGACTCGAGGCGATCCGGTCGATCATCGTTTGCATCGCTGTCTCGGCCGGCTCGAAATGCGGCGTCAGGGCGGCGTAGTTCTCGATGATCGGCATGCCGCCCAATCGGTCGTGCGCCTCGACCAGGATGCAACGCGTTCCGAGCTCGATTATCCCGCGGGCTGCCTCGAGCCCTCCGGGACCGCCGCCGATGACGAGAACGGCATCACTAGGCATCGACGTCCTCCCACGACAGGTACTCGATCTCGCCGTCCTCCAGCCGCTTCACGTCCTTCTCGAACTCGGCCCAAGCCTGTCGCCAGTCGATGCCCATCTTCTCGAGCAGTGGCCGGTAGTCGGCGTTGTGCCAGTGGAGCTGGCATACCTTGTACGGGTGGGCTCCCATGGCGAGCGCCGCGAATTGCGCGTCGCTCATCACCGGGATGCTGGCGGTGATGCCGTGCGCCTTGGCGGCGAACTGGCTCTTGTCCAGCGTCGTGACGCAGCCGGTGTCGTGCGTGAGCGTCACGTCGGGATCGGCCTCATCCTTCATCACCTGGATCTTCCGCAGCGTCGCGAACGAGCGGGTGAAGTCCCGCTGCACCAGGATGTGGCGGAACCCGAAACCGCAGCAGTCGAAGAAGGTCGAGTAGTCCCTCACTTCGGCGCCGAGCGCGATGGCCAGCCCGGACACGACCGCCGTTCGCTGGCCGCCGTAAAGCTCGGGGTCGTAGATCGCGTCCTGCTCGACGAGCTTGTAGTAGTGGCACGCCGGGTGAACGGTGGCCGATATGTTCGAGAAATCGCGGACCTGGTGCTTCGCGATCTCGTTCCGCATCGCCCAGAACCACTCGCTGTAGTGGACGATCTCCTCGGGCATCACCAGCGGCTTGCCGAGCTTCGCCATGATCGCGCGCACCTCGGCGCGGAGCTCCGGATGGAGCATCAGCTCCTCGCGCACCTCCTTGTAGTGCCCGTACGAGGTGCCGCAGTGGATGATCGGGAAGTTGCCCGACTCGTACGCGGCGGCGAAGTTGCGCACCGCAACGGCGGCCTGCGCGGCTGCGTTCGAGGTGGCCGACGCGTAGTAGTTCCACGCCGTGCACGAGGTCTGGTCACGCGGGTCTTCATACGTCAGTCCGAGCTTGCGGTGGACCCAGAAGATCGACGTCGAGTAGCCGGGGATGTGACCGCACTGACCACACGACTTGTGGTGCCAGGTCGGTTGGACCGGCACCTTCTTGGGGATCCCGTACTTCGTCGGGACCTCGACGTGGTCCTCAGGGATCCGATGGACGACCCACTCCCCTTCGGCCTCGAGTTGCAGAACATGCTCGCGGATGTTCTCCGGCAGCTTGGCGTCCGGATCGCGAACGAACTGCGCCTTCTTCTTGGTGATCTCTTCAACCGGTATGAATCCCACGAGCGCTCACCGTCCCTACGTGTCGTAACCCGCTTCTTCGAGCTTGTCCTCCATCATCTCCTCGAGGATCATGTGGAGGTTCGAGTCCACCTGCCGGATCATGTCGAGCACTCCCGTCGCGTGCCAGATCAGGTAGAGCTCCGTGATGGTCTTGTCCGCAACATCCCACCCGGTCGAGGTGGTGTGCATCGTCTCCGGCGGAAGCATGCGCCGCCACAGGTCAAGGTTCTTCGAAACGGTCACGACCTCCGGGCCCCAATCCGGGAACGCCTCGGGCTGAAGCATGTCCGGCGACACCTGCGTGCCGGTCCCCATGATCTTGTAGATGATGCGCGTGTATCCCTCCAGCGCTTCCTTCGCGGTGCCCAAGCTGTTGTTGATCGCGACCTCGCGCATGATGGTGATCAGGCCCCCCGGGTTGTTGCCTCGGGGACAGCGCAAGCACGAGAAGCATTGAGAGCACTCCCAGATGTCGTCGTTCATCTGCTCGTAAACTTGCTCGACGTCCTCCCGCGCCAGCGCCTGCGCGACCCGTCGCGGAGAGAAGTCGTAGAAGCGAGCCGACGGACAGGCGGCGACGCAGATCCCGCACTCGTAGCAGCCGTAGAGGTAGTCCTCGTAGCGCATGTCGGCCTTGACCTCGGCGAACAGGCGCTCCTTCTCCTCGAGGGAGACGTCGTCGTATCTTCCCTTCTGGACCTTGTAGAGGGCGGACGTCTCGACCGGCATCGTTGCCCTTCGCTCAGAATGAGATGACAGCGTCGGCCTCAACGGCCATGTCGTTGAACGCTGCCCCGCCGATCATCTTCACGCCATCGATCACGTCTTCCATGGTCATGTCGTGAAGGTCCAGGCTCGACTGGCAGACGTAGAGGTTCACGCCGATGTCGAGTGCCTGATCGATGAAGAAGCGCAGCGGCTGTCCCCGGTCGCCCTTGGGGCCCATCTTCTCTGCAACGCCCTTGCGCAGGAGCTGCGGGCCGTTCATGGTGAAGTAGATCGAGACCTCGTGCTCGCAGGCCGCCCCGGCGGCGGATAGGAAGAACGGTGTGGCCGAGCGCTCGGGCGTGTCGGTCCCGTGCGTCATCACGTAGAGGATCCGCTTGGCGTCGTCGTCCACAACTGCCTACTTCGTCCGGCGGACCCAGAAGCGGAAGACGTCGCTGTCGACGTCGGAATCGATCAGCTCATGACCCGTGTTCTTCGCCCAGGCATCCATGTCGGGCTGGGCCCCCGGGTCGGTGGCAAGCATCTGCACGACCTGACCGACCTCGATCTCTTTGATCGCCTTGGACAGCTTGATCACCGGCAAGGGGCAGAGCAGTCCCTTGACGTCCAGAACCTTGTCTGCTTGAACTTGGGCGCTCATCGTCCGTCTCACCCCCGTGACCCGGCTGCTCCCGCCGGAAACGCGACGCCGCTACTCGATCTATATCACCATATTCGAATGTTCGTGGTCAAGGGAGCGGCCGCCCGAGGCGCCTCTCGCCCAGTCCGAAGTCGCTTCGCAGCGACAAAGTTTCGTCCGTGAGCTTGGGGTCGGTCGTCCGGAGCCGGTTGAGGTATTCCACGGCATGGACGCGGCAGAGCTGCCAGGTCGGCCAGGGACCGGGGCCACCGACGATCAGCGACACGTGGAGACTGTCGGTCGAGGCCACCGGCACAGAGCACCGGGCGCACACGTCCATGCGGTCTGGAACGCCGAGCCCCTCCTCGATGGCGGACCAGCACGTGCGGCAGAACAGCGTGGAGTCGTCCTTGAGGAGCCCGTCGCCGGGGTGGAACATGATCCGAACGACCTCGCCGCTCCCGCCGCCGGCGGCTTCCTCGGACGACCCCGCCGGACCAGTGAGGTACCGTCCGCAGGCGTCGCATCGGAGGTCGGCGATCGTCATCGGAGAGGCCCTCCGATCGGGCCCGCCGCACGGGTCACACGCTCTTCGCCAGCAGGTAGGCGGAAGAAGCGATCATCAACGAGACGAAGGCGATGCGGAGGACGGCCGGCCGCATCGCTCGAGAGACTCGGGCGCCGAGCAA
>JBBDRM010000106.1 GCA_040905475.1 Actinomycetota bacterium | reverse complement strand
GTCGACGAGTCCGTCGCCGTCGTTGTCATCCCCGTCACTGCACTGCGGAGGAGTCGTCGGGTCGGTCTCGTCGTCGTCGTTTTCGTCCGTGCAGCCCGGGTCATCGCCGTCGACGAGTCCATCACCGTCGTTGTCGATGCCGTCGCTGCACGCGGGCGGCGGCGGGTCCGACCCTTCGGAGTCGTCGTCATCCGACTCGCAATCCTCGAGGTCGCCGTCTTCCGCCCAGTCGATCAGTCGATCGCCATCGTTATCCATGCCGTCCGAGCACTCCGGCTCGTCGCTTCCCGATTCCGTGTCATCGGTCTCGCTCGTGCAGTCGCGATCGAAGTCGTCGGTCGCACCGTCACGATCGTTGTCGACGTTGTCGTCGCACTCCGGATCTTCATCCGGGGCGTCGCAGTCCGGATCGTTCTCGTCGATCAGACCGTCGCCGTCGTTGTCGATCCCGTCCTCACAGTTCTCTGTGGGCGGCGGAACCGGACGCTCCGCGCCGGCCGTTGCAGAGATCATGAAGATCGCCACAAGACTGACGAGGAGAAGGACCAGGAGCTTCGTCGCTGTGGATCGCTGTGCGATCACACTTCCCCCTTCCTTCGATCGCCCCATGCGCTTCGCGCATCCCGCAGCAAGGACCGGCTGAATGCATTTCCGAACGGCTGCGGCTCGCGCGCGGAAATACCCTATGGAGTATTCCGGCCGACATTTCGTGTTCCTAGGCGGATCTGGGGGTTTGTTCCCGTTTTTCCGTTATCCGCAGGGGCCGGTTCACGATCGCACGGGGCGCCGACCTGCCCAACGGCGGTGCAGCCTCGACTTGGCACGCGTGGGCCCCCTCCCCCGGTACCCTTTCCCGCCGATGACAGTCGACGCGTGGATAACCCTCATCGTCACGGTTGCGACGATCATCTTGCTGGCGCTCGACCGATTCCCTCCACCGCTGGTGATGGGCGGCGCCGTGACGGCTCTCCTGGTGGCCGGCGTCATCGACGAGAAAGGCGCGCTCGCGGGATTCGCCAACGAGGCGCCCGTCACGGTGGCGGCTCTCTACATCCTGGCGGGGGCGGCGGAGGTGACCGGCGCGCTCGACGGGCTCGCCTCACGGGCGCTCGGGTCCAAAGCCGCCGGCGACGATTCGCCGCTGGCGTACCGACGTCAGCTCGCGCGGATCTCCTATCCGTCGATGGCCGCATCGGCGTTCATCGCGAACACGCCGCTGGTCGCGATGCTGGCACCTCGGGTCCTGGCATGGTGCGAACGGACCGGCCGCTCCGCGTCGAGATATCTCATGCCGCTCTCCTACGCGGTTATCTTCGGTGGCTGCATCACGCTCGTGGGAACCTCGACGAACCTCGTCGTCTCGGGGCTGTTGCGCGACGCGAACCTCCGTCCGCTCGACGTCTTCGAGATCACCCCGGCGGGGCTTCCGATCGCGTTGATCGGGGTCGCGTTGATCGTGCTTCTGGCACCGCGCCTGCTGCCGCTCCGGAGCGCGCCGAACGAGTCGCTCCGAACGATGCGCGAGTTCACGGTCGAGATGGTCGTCGCGGCGCAGAGCCCGCTGGCCGGGAAGTCGGTTGCCGAAGCCGGCCTTCGCAACCTCCAGGGCGTCTTCCTGATCGAGATCGAGCGGGACGGCCGGCCGATCGCACCGGTCGCTCCGGACGAGGTACTCCAGGAATCCGACCGCTTGACGTTCGCCGGCAACGTCGCCAGGGTGCTCGATCTCCAGCGAACGCCGGGGCTCACCTCGGCCGAGGAGCGGCACTTCTCGACGGTCGGGAAGACCCTCGAACGCCGGTTCTTCGAGGCGGTCGTCGGGGAAAGCTCGCCGCTGGTGGGCGGAACGCTGAAGGAGGCGGACTTCCGCAGCCATTACGGCGGAGCCGTCGTCGCGATCCATCGGTCGGGGCAACGCATCCCGGGCAAGCTCGGAGACGTCCGGCTGCGCACCGGAGATGTGCTCGTGATCGTGGCGGATCCAGGGTTCTGGTTCCGCTGGACGGATCACCCGGACTTCCTCGTGGTCACCCCGCTCTTCGGCCGGGTCCCGCAACGCAAGGAGAAGGCATGGATCGTCCAGCTGCTGACGGTCGCGATGATCGGCGTGGCCGGCGCCGGGCTCCTGAACCTGCTGCAGACCTCGCTGGTCGTCGCCATGGCGCTCGTGATCTTCGGGGTGATCACGCCCGCCGAGGCCAAACGGTCGGTCGATCTCGACGTCATCCTGCTCATGGCCACCTCGTTCGGACTCGGGATCGCGATGGCCGACAGCGGGCTCGCCAGGGACATCGCCGACCTGATCGTCAAGGTCTTCAACCCGCTCGGAGACGTTGGGATCCTCGGCGGCGTCCTGATCGCGACGATGCTGATGACCGAGCTGTTGTCGAACAACGCGGCGGCAGTGTTGATGTTCCCCATCGCGATGGCCACCGCGCCGACGGCCGGGCTGCAGTTCCGCCCATTCGCGATCGTGATCCTCTTCGGCGCGACGTTGTCCTTCCTCACCCCGATCGGTTACCAGGCGAACACGCTCGTATGGGGGATGGGCGGCTACCGATATCGGGACTTCTCGCGCCTCGGGGCTCCGTTGACGCTCGCGACGGCCGTTGCGGTGTTGATCCTCGTGCCGATCTTCTTCCCGCTACGCTGAGCCGATGCGCGCGGTGCTCTGCAGGGAATTCGGCCCTCCGTCCTCGCTGGTCGTCGAGGACGTGCCGTCACCAGAACCCGGCCCCGGACAGGTGGTCGTCACGGTCAAGGCATGCGGGGTCAACTTCCCAGACACCCTGATGATCGAAGGGCGCTATCAGTTCAAACCGCCGATGCCTTTCTCCCCAGGCGGCGAGGTCGCCGGCGTCGTCGCGCGCGTCGGTGAGGGTGTGACGTCGGTACGGCCCGGCGATCGCGTGATCGCCGTCACCGGGTACGGCGGCTTCGCCGAGGAAGTGGTGACCGACGCGGAACGGCTCGTCCCGCTGCCCGACGGCATGGACTTCCCCGCCGGGTCCGCGCTCCTTTTCACCTACGGGACCGCGCAGTACGCGCTTCGGGATCGCGCGGCACTCAAAGCCGGTGAGACGCTGCTCGTGCTCGGCGCCGCCGGAGGCACCGGTCTCGCAGCCGTCGAGGTCGGCTCCGTGATCGGCGCGCGCGTCATCGCCGTCGCGTCTTCGGAGGAGAAGCTCGAACTGTGCCGGGAACGAGGCGCTGCAGAAACGATCAACTACGCGACCGAGGACCTCCGCACCCGGATCAAGGATCTCACCGGAGGCGCCGGGGTCGACGTGGCGTTCGACCCGGTCGGCGGTGAACACGCCGAGGCTGCCGTTCGCGGCATGGCGTGGGACGGCCGCTATCTGGTGATCGGCTTCGTCGCCGGCATCCCCAGCGTGCCGCTCAACTTGATCCTGCTCAAGTCTTGCTCGGTCATCGGGGTTTTCTGGGGTGCGTTCGTCACCCGCGACCCGAGCCGCAACCGGGAACTCCTCGCGGAACTGTTCGGATGGCACGCCCGGGGGAAGATCGACCCACACATCTCGTCCGACTATCCGCTGGAGCGGGCCGCGGACGCGCTGAACGACCTGCTGGAGCGGAAGGCCCTCGGAAAGATCGTGCTCGTGCCCTGAGTCAGTCGGCCGGGGAGATCCGGTCCAACTGATAGATGTCCACCTGCTCGAGGGCTGCGCCGACGAAATCCTTTGCGAGCTGGATCGCTCGCACCCAATTCTCGTGCAGGGGTTCCTCCCCGACCGATCCTTCCACCCGGTTGAGCTGCTCCCAGCCCCAACGCATCAGCTCGGAGAACTCGGGGGTCGCCGGGAACCGCAGAGCGATGTCGGTGCCTGCTTGGGCGGACTCGAGCTGCGCCTGAGCCTCCGTGAGCGCCTGCGTCATCGTCGTCACGAGGTGCTCCGGGATCGACTGGAGGGGCCGGAGGACCTCCGGGATGTTCTCCGCGTCGATGATCAGCTGCCAGCTGTGGAACAGGTAAACCAGCTCATGGACGTCCGTGAACGGTCTACGGGGGAGCGTGATCTCCCCGATCTCGATCGCCACCGCCCCTCCAGTCCCCACACCGAGATGGTGCCAGATGATTCCACTCGCTTACGGTCGTCCGCGTCAAGGGGTTCATTTCAACCCATGAGGTGCAAGACGGCGCCGCGGTCGTGTATCAGATTCCCGACACCGCGATCACAAGGAGCCGGGATGGCGATGCTCGACCGCTTCAAGATGACCGACCGCGTGGCGATCGTGACCGGGGCGGGAAAGGGTATCGGCGCGGCGATCGCCCTAACCTTCGCGGAGGCCGGGGCCGACGTGGCCCTGCTGGCTCGGACGGAGGCCGATCTGGAGCAGGTCGCTTCCGGGATCCGGGAGCAGGGCCGACGGGCGCTCGTGGTCCCGACCGACGTGATGGACTTCGAAGCGCTCTCGGCGGCCGTAGACCGCACGGTCGGCGAGCTGGGTGGGATCGACATCGCGGTCAACAACGCCGGAGGCGCGGTTCCGGCGCCTTTCATGGACACCAAAGCGGAGCACTTGGAGTGGGCGTTCCACTTCAACGTCTCCGCACCGGTGGAGCTCTCACGGCTCGTGGTGCCGCACATGCTCGAGCGCGGCGGCGGGGCGATCCTCAACATCGGATCCATGGCAGGAGCCCATACCTCGAGGGGATATCTCGCCTACGGCACGGCGAAGGCCGCGATCGCACACGCGACCAAGCTCATGGCGTCAGACCTGGCCCCGAAGATCCGGGTCAACGCCGTCCTGCCGGGCGCCGTCGAGACGTGGGCGCTGAACTGGTACCTCGGGTACATGGAGGAAAAGGGCACGCCGATCCGCGACACGATGATCGATCGAACGCTTCTGCAAAGGAACGGCACGCCCGAAGACGTCGCCGCGGCCGCGCTCTACTTGTGCTCCAACGCTTCGTCGTGGGTTACGGGAAAGCTCCTTGAAGTGGACGGCGGCTGGACCTTCGAGCTCCTCCCCCGCACGATCCCGGATCTGTAACGATCTGAGGAGCGCGCATCGCGTACTCGACTGCCCAGACGAGGAGAGCGGCTCAGGCCTCTCCTTTAAGGTGCCGGATGACCGCGGCGAACTCCTTGGTGGGAGAGAAGTCGACGTACTCGCAATCCTCCAGCGCGATCGGCGCGTGCCCGGGACCCCAGTAGAAGACGTCGCCTGCCTCGAAGAACTTGTCGCCGTCGATCGTCTTCATCTTGAGCCGACCCTTCAGCATGCGCCCCCAGTGCGGGCACGGGCAGAGGTCGTCGGGCAATCCCACGGTCGCCCCGGACAGGTCGGTTCCGGCCTTCAGTTGCACGAACCCGACGGTCATGCCGCCGATGTCGTCGATCCGCAATTCGACGTTGTCGTCCTTGATGACGACCGGGATGTCTTCCTTGATGATCGTACGCACGGGGTCTCCTTCCCTCGTGGGCCTACAGGAACTCGGCGATCATGGCGGCCGCGCGCGCGGCGCCATCGGTTTCGACCGGGAGGTAGTCGGGGGTGCGATCGATCTCGACGGCGATCGCATGGGCGATCAGCTCCGGAGGCGACGCGTCGAAGTCGAGCGCGGGGCCAGCGCGGTAACGCGTCAACCGATGCGGCACGTGGAAGTTCTGCTCGAAGTGATGGCGGAGCGGGAACGACAGGAACGGACGGCGATTCGCCGTCAGCTCCATGCAGGTCGTCAGACCGCCTTGCACGACCGCCAGGTCACACGCAGCGAGATGCCGGTAGAGGCCGGGCACGAACGCGCGTAGCTCGACGCCGTCCGGAGCCTCCAACGATGTCGGATCGATCCGCGGACCGGCGACCACGATCATGCGAAGTGCGGCTACGGAGCGTTTGGCCTCGGCGTAGGAGGCGATGACCCGCCGCAGCAGATGCGCGCCGACGCCGGATCCGCCGACGGTCACCAGGCAGATCTTCTCGTCCGGCGCGTAGCCGAGCTCGGCGCGCAGGGCAGCGCGGTCGGCGAACGCGGCCGGGTCGAACCCCGTGACGTAGCCGGAGAAGTCGTAGTGCTGCTCGGTCCATGCCCGGATCGACGGTAGACCCGCACCGAAGGCGTCGGGGACGACGTCCTCGGGCCGGCCGACGAAGATCGACCGATCACGGAGGCGCGGGTACCGGTCGATGTGCTCGATCATCTCGGCGTTGTAGTCGGCCGTCAGCCTCGCCTCGCGCTCGCCGCCGTCGGGCATCGGCAGCCAGCCGACGAAATCGGTGAGCCACACGAACGGCGCACGCTTCAGCTCGGGATTCTCGTGCAGGAAGTGGTCCAACTCCCACGCCTCGTCGCCGATCCAGAGGTCGTAGTGCTCGGATTCGACGATGTCGTGGAACACCATGAAGTTCGCGAGCATGATCTCGTCCATGTTGCGCCACGTCTGGAACACGTGGAGATCGTGCTCGCCCGATTCGCTGTCGATGTGGTCGACCTCGCTGGCGAGGAAGCGAGACCCGGGATGGATGCGCTCGCCGCGCGCCTCGAGCACCTGCGTCACCGGCGCCTGCGCGAGCCAGTCGATCTCGAGGTCCTGGTGTCGTGCACGCAGCTCGTCGGCGATCGCTACGTCGCGTTGCGCGTGGCCGAGGCCGATAGGAGACGAGACGAAGATTGCTCGTTTTGGCCGGCGGTTCCAGCGACGAGGCTCGACGCTGAGGGGCCGCAGTCCGAAGAAGTCCCGCAGAAGCAGGTTCGTCTTCACAGGCTCGCGGGTGTGTGGGCTGTGGCCCGTGCCCTCCAGCAGGACGAGGCGCCCGCGTGTCGCCTCGGCGAGCGCCCGCGCCATCGGAGGCGGCGTGACCATGTCGTCGGAGCCCTCGATCACGAGCACGGGGCAGCGGATCTGGGCGCACAGCTCGCGGGCATGCGCCGGGTCGAACCCGATCGTGCCGCCGATGCGCGAGTCGGTCAGCACCTGGGGGGTCGTCTCGTGCGCCCAGGTCATCGCGTCCTCGAAGACCTTCGAAGAGTGCGGTTCGGGGAAGTTGATCGTGAAGAAGGCCTCGAGGAACCCTTCGAAGTCCTGCTCCCACCCCCTGCTCCGCGCCTCGTCCGGCTCTTCCAGCTTGACGAAGGGGCCGAGGAACGCCAGGGCTTCGACGCGATCGGGATGGCCGGCGGCGAGTGTGATCGCGGCCCGTGCGGCGACCGACAGGGACAGGACGCTCGCGCGCGCCACTCCGACCGTGTCGAGTACCGCGATCGCATCGGCCGCGAACTCCGCCGGTGCATACGCCTCGGGCCCCTCGGGCCGGTCCGATCGGCCGTTCCCTCGCGGGTCGAACGTGATCACTCGTGCGTAGCGGGCGAAGTAGGGGACCTGGAGCTTCCAGTAACGGGAGTGGACGATCGACCACGTCGGCAGGATCAACAAAGTGCGATCGCCCTCGCCGAACACCTCGTAAGCGATCTTCGTGCCGTTACGATCGACGAACCCGTCCGCGTCGGGATACCGCGCGCGCATCTGCCCCTCCTTCCCCCAGCGACTCGAGCCACCGCTCGACGAACGCCTGCAACTCCTGCTGTCCTTCTCGGATGTCGTTGTGGCGTTCGAGCATCATGCCGAGCGTCGACGTTTCGACGAACGTGACCGCGACGGCGACGGGCAGCGACGTGTCGTCGACCCCGTACTCTCGCTGCGCGGCGCGGAACGCCTCGGTGAGCACGCCGCGCCATTCTCCGATCACGTGCGCCAGGCGCCCGCGCAGCTCGGGCCGATTCCAGGCGAGCGCGTGAAGCTCGAGCCATACCTTCTGGTAGCCGGACTCCTGGTCGGCCTCCATGAAGCGCATCGCCTCGCGCCATTTCTCGACGAAGGGACGGTCTGAGGTATACATCTCGCGCTGACGGCCGATGAGCCGCTCGGTGAACCGCTCGAGGGTCTCGGCCAGCACGTTCTCCATCGAGCCGAAGTAGTAGTGGACGAGGCCGTGGTTGACGCCCGCCTCTTCGGCCAGGCGACGGGTCGTGATCCCTGCATGCCCAACCTCGACGAGCAGTCTTTCCGCGGCGTCCAACAGCGCCCCTCGCGCGCTTTCGCGCTCGGCTGTGGCGGTTCCGGGTGACTTAGTCATTTGTCTAAGCCAAATGACTAACACGGAGGGCGATCCGGTGTCAAGACCCTTGCCGGAATCACATAGTCGACGAGCTCTACGCGTCGACCGGGGCGGTCGTGATCGGCAAAGGGAATGTTCGACGTGGGATCTGCACTTCCGGTTCGAAGTCGCCAAGTGACTCGCTAGAAGTTTGACGCAGAGATCGCGTTCGACGGTCCCGACCGATCCTCGACGACGATCCTCCGGAGACTCGCCGCCGGCCGCGATGGCTGATTTCCCGACGGCGGCCGAGCTCGCCCGAGCCGTGGCGGACGTCTTATCCGAGCGCGAACTGCCTTATGCGATCGGGGGTGCCATCGCCCTGGGTTTCTACGCTCCTCCGCGGGCAACGGTCGATGTCGACGTGAATGTCTTCGTCGCTCCCGACTCCGGCCTCGACGATCTTCTTGCCGCCATTGCGGAGCTCGGAAAGGCGGACAAACCGTACCTGAGAGACGCGATCGATTAGGATGACGAAAATCCCATCAGTGTGTGTTCGCAGGTAGAGCACGGTGTTGGCCCAGTTACCCATAACAAGAACCACGCTGACCAGGTGAAAGTCTCCGCGCCCGACCTCAGCCCTCGACCCTCGCGCTGCCGCTGGGTCGATCCTGGGGTCGGTCCGAATCAGTGAGCGCGTTATCCACGTTCAGCGCGTTTGCCAGCTCGGTGCGCGAGCGCACCCCGAACTTCCGGTAGATCATCGCGAGGTGGAACTCGATCGTCTTGGGGCTGATGAAGAGCATCGCAGCCGCCTCGCGGTTGGTTGCTCCGGACGCCACGATGCTCGCCACTTGTCGCTCTTGCGGAGTGAGCGTCGCGATCGGGTTCTGCCGCCGCAGCGTTTCGCCCGAGGCTTCGAGCTCGGCGCGCGCACGCGCGGCCCACGGCGCCGCTCCCAGGTTCTCGAAGATCGCGAGGGCGATCTTGAGTCGGCCTCGCGCCTCGACGCGGTCGCGCGCGCGCCTCAACCGCTCGCCGTAGCAGAGCTCGGTTCGGGCCCGCTCGAACGGCAGAGGCATCCGCTCATCGATCGATATCGCCTCGTCGAATAACGGCCGGAAATCCTCCTCGTTCGCGGCGAGCCCCCGACAGCGCAACGCGGCGGCTGTCGCGGAACGTCGTCCGAGCGCGTCGGCTCGGCTCTGCAGATCAGCCGTCACCTCCGACGCGGAAGCGCGGTCGCCGGCTCGGAAACACGCCTCGGCGAGGTCGGCCTCAACGGGCAACACCCCAGGCTCGCCGACGCCGCCCCGAACGGCGAGAACGCGCGCCCGGCGAAGGTGCTCGACCGCGTCGGCGTACCGGCCGCGGCCGAGATCGAGGGATCCGAGGGCCGCCTCCGCGAAAGCGGTGGCCGCGCACAATCCAGACCGGACTTCGCTCGCCTCGGCCACGGCAGCGTGGCCGCGTGCCGCCTCGTCATCGCCGGCCGCGGCCTCAACGCGCGCGAGCATCGCCGACGCGACGGCCGCTTCTGTCGGTTGGCGGACCTCCTCGAACAACCGCAACGCTTCCGTCGCGTTGAGCCGCGCCAAGTCCCAGCGGCCGGTTCTGAAGTCGAGCTCGGCAAGCGGAAGCACCGCCTGCGGAAGGTACGCCCGGTGTCCGCCGTCGCGTTGGATGTCCACGGAGCGCGAGATGAACGCACGCGCCTGCTCGTACTCATCGAGCCAGATGAGCGGCCACCCGATCCCCAGCGTGTGAGTGTGACCATGCGGATGCTCGATCGCGGCGCGCATCGCCGATAGGACCGCGTCGCGCGCGCCCGGATGCCCCGCCATCGTCCGCGTCATGCCGACCGAGACGATGTGCACCAAGTCGTGCTCGGACTCGGGCACAAGCGAAAGAGCCTCCTCGACCTCGCGCATCGCATCAGCCGCTTCGAACCGGAAGACGCGCATCTTCGACGCGAGCAGGAGCATCGCGGCGGCCGCGTGCGGATCCCGTTCGGCGAAGCGGCCGGCGTCGAGCCGGAGCGCACCGTGGGCGCCGGCAACGTCTCCCCGCCGCATGCGGATGTCCGCATGCAGGAGCAGCATCGCGGGATCCGCCCCGCTTCCGAGCGCGCGCGTCTCGTCGATGAGTCGTTCGGTCAAGACCATGTCGCCGGCTCGATGGGCCGCCCTGGCTGCTGCTCCGAAGCGACGGACCCGTTCCGCGTCGGACGTCGTCAGTTCGGCCGCTCGCCGGAGAGCGGCCGAGGCGGCGGCGGCGGCGCCCCGAGCGAGCGCCCGCCGGGCCGCCTCCTCGAGCGACGCCGACACCGCATCGTCGGGTCCCACCGCGGCAGCCGCGAGATGCCACGCGCGCCGGTCGTCGTCCTCGACGGCCGCGGCCAGCGCCAGGTGCGCGCGGCGGATCTCCTCGGGAGCTGCGGTCTGATGCACTACGGAGCGCACGAGCGGGTGCCGGAAGACGATCGCCGCGCCGTCGACGGCGAGCAGGCCGGCTTCGATGGCCGGCTCGATCGATCCAATGTCGAGCCTTGCTTCGGTTAGCGCGCGCAGGACCGTGCCCAGAGAACCGGAGTCTTCTTGTGCCGCATAGAGCACCGCCCGCCGCGCATCGTCCGGCAGCGCGTCGAGGCGTGAACGAAAGGCACGCTCGACCGCCGGCGAAAGCTGCACCGGTTCGTGGTCCGTCATCTCGATCTGTTGAGGCGTGAGAGTGATGGGCAGCTCGACCAGTGCCAGCGGATTGCCCGCCGCCAGCGCGACGATCTTCTCTACCGCCTGGGGAGGGAGCTCGGTCCGTCCGTGAACCAGCGTCGTTGCCACGTCTGGCGGCAGCGGCTCGAGCCGAAGCTCGGAGCCACCATGATCGGCGGGGATCGGATCGCGCGTCGTCAGTATCAGGCCCACGCTGAACGGGACGGTTCGACGCGCGACATAGTCGAGGACGCTCGTGGAGGCGCTATCGAGCCAGTGATAGTCGTCGACGAGAAGCACGAGCGGGTTCTCGCGCGCGAGGGCGCCGAGCAAGTCGAGGACGGCGGCGCTGACGGTTCCCTGCCCGGCGGTGGCCGGGCCTATGAACATCAGGCCGGAGCGGAGCGCCTCGGCCTGGCGCTCGGGCAGCAGCGTGAGCCGATCGCGCACGGGGCGGAGCAGATCGGCGATGGCGACGAAAGGGATGTCCGCTTCGGATTCGCGACCGGCGGCGCGCAAGACGGTTATGTCCGCGGCCGCCTCGGCCGTCCAGTCCAGCAGCGTTGTCTTGCCGATGCCCGGCTCGCCGATCAGGACGAGAGATCCGCCCCTGCCGCCGCGAAGCAGCGACAGGAAACGCTCAATCCGTGCCTGCTCACCCCCGCGACCGAGGATCACCGTCCGATATTACCGGTCACTGCACGCGAAAACCCAGGGATTTCCCTGGTGCGACCAGCGGCGAGCCGGGCTCAGAATGACGGTGTTGTAGCAGTGGAAGCCACGGGGCTCATGATGAGGATCCAGCTGACCGTCGGAGAACGTCGGATCGCAGAACGCGTGGCCGAGGGCCGCCGGAATGACGAGATCGCCACCGACTTCGGCATAAGCCGGCGCACCGTCGAGTGGCACCTCACGAACATCTACCGCAAGCTGCGCGTCCGCAACCGAACCGAACTGGTCCTACGAACTGCCTCTCAGAGACGAAGGAAGGAGGTGAAGCCATGATGAAGAGGACGTTGATCGTCGGTCTGCTGGTCGCGGCGTTCGTCCTTGTGATGTCGCTCGGGACGGTTGCGTTCGCAGGTCCCCAGCCGCTTCCGGGGGCCGCCTGCAACCAAGGGACGTCGAGCGCGAACACGGTGGCACAAGACGCAGACACCGTGGCGCATTACCACGACTTCGATGGTGACGGCACGTCGGCCTGCTACCACTTCAACCCCACGTACCCACCGCCGGGGCCGGGCTCGGAATGAGCAGCACCAACCTGTATAGAACGCGGGTTGGATAGCACGATGACGACGGATTCCGTTCGGCGGAGCCGGGAGACGGAAGGACAAGCACGCTAGCGCCACCAGGCTCCGGCATTGTCCAAGCTGGTCCTTCCCCCACGAGCCCGTGCCACCGTCGAACGGAATCCTGCATCTAGGGAGCGCCTCACCCAGTCGAGGCGAGTCGACGGCCGTACCTCAGCGTCTTGCCGCGGTTCACGGTCTAGCCCCAGGACCTGCGCCGCGCGAATTCCAGTGCCCTTGGTGCGGGTTATAGGTAACTGGGGTGGTCATCCTTATCGAACGTCACCGAGCCGACGATCTGCTCATACTCCAGCGAGTAGGCGAGCCGTGGATCCAAGTCGAACAACGAGGAGTTCGGTCAGGAAGTCCTGGAACCTACGACCGCGATCCTGAGGCGGCTCGTCCGACGCGTGCATCGCGAGGAACTCCTCCATGGCTCGCAGGTCGTCCGTGAACTGTCGGAGCGCCGCCGCCTGCTGCACGGCGACCTCACAGCGAGCGACGGCCTCCTGTTGCTCTGTCTGATCACGAACTGAATCGGGACGGGTAATCCGGAGGCCCCATCTCCTACGGGTCGCGATCCCGACGATTGGCAACAAACCGCCCAGCATTAGCGTTTGCGACGAATCGACGCGAGGGGCGAAGGGGGGAGCGATGTCAAGGGAAGAGCTCGTGGAGGCGTACCGGGCTGGCAAGATCAGCCGCCGCGACTTCGTCAAGAGAATGGCCGTCGTCGGCGGCACCGTAGCCGCCGTCTTCGGCGGGATGTGCTCCGAGGCCACCTGAAGCAATAGCCAGCCCGAGGGCCGCAACCACCGGGCGATGATCGCTCGAAGCGCCGCGGTGCCGTCGAGCGCCATGTCGGTGAAGGAGTACACCGGCTCGTATTCCCGCGCCTCGGCCGGAAGTTGGAACACCTCCCACACCGGAACGAACGGCGTGTACGCGGTGATCACGTCGACGCGCCCTAGCAGCGACCGGGGAAGCTGGCCGTAGAGGTCGCTACGACGGAACGACACATTCCGGATCCCGAGGCGCTTCGCGTTGACTCGGGCCAGCCGAAGACTCTGCGCCGAGACGTCGCTCCCGACGACGACAGTTGCGATCCTTCTCCGACCGCTTGACGGTCGTTGGATCGGAATGCGGCTTTCACACGAGGAAGCCCGTTCGACCCGGGCAGCGGAAGCCGTCTGGGGCCTTGTGAGGATTGAGTCGAGTGGTAGGTCGGGCACGAGGAAACCTCTTTCCGCAGTTGGGACACTGGACGCGATTACGGCTTGTCGGCGACGGAGCGGAACATAGTTCTCGTCCGTGTCTGCGTCGCGGGTGCGTACATGTCTCCTGTGGAAGCGAACTCCACGCGGAACCGTGGCCTGAACGGCTCGGTTGTGACTGCGATGGACTCGATCCGATCGACTCGGTAGGCACGCAGCTGTCTGTTATCGACCCGGATCCCATACAGGAGCAAGCTTCCGTCGCGCGTCGTGCGGAGCGAATACGGCTCGATGCGCCGGACGGAGCCCTGGTAGCCGAGATCGACAAGGAGTCGGTTGGCGCCGGCGAAGCGAACAGGTCCGAGCCGAGGCCCCGCTCCCCAGGTCCAAGACGCTGGGCTGGGCTCCCACACCTGCTCCTCCGCCGCGCTCGAAACAGAAGCGAGGAGAGGCGGCGGCTTGGTGGAGGTCAGCCAAGCGAACAGTTCCGGGAGCTGATCCCAGTAATGCTCGAGCGGCGCGAGGACGGGGAGCTGATGCCGGAGCATGTTCTCCCACTCGGACTCGAGTTCGGCGCGATGCACCGCCTCCTGCAGAGACACGAGCGTGGGAATCTGAACACCCTTCGACTCGCATTTCGCGACCAGCGTCTCGTAGACCAGCTGAGGATGACGAGCCAAGCCCGGATGTCCGAGCAGGAAGACGATGTCATAGAGATCACGTGGGCGGCCACGCTCCCCCATCGCGCGGAGCTTCTCGGCGAAGACCTCCTCGAGCGCGTAGCAGCGGACCGTTGCAGGCGCGGGCAGCCCGTCCGGATACAGATGCTGGATCGGCCGGATCGCAGGGGGCCGGATCACGGCTTCGCGCACGGTGAGATCGATCCGCACACTGGCCGGCGAAGGGGAACCTCGTGGTCCCTTGTAGTAGATCCGGCCCTCCCAGCTGTCGTTCGGACGCCGGCGCAGTCGCGGCTCTCTGACGGAGAAGTCGATGCCGGACTCCCCTTGAACGCGGCGCAACATGTTCCCGAGCGCCGCCAGCACGTGCTCCTCGGAACTGATGCCGCTGGGAAGGACGGTGAAGTCAAGATCTTCCGAGAAACGGAATGTCTCCAGGTAGCACTTCTTCAGACACGTCCCGCCCTTGAAGACCCATCCATCGCCGAGGACAGGGTCGCTGCCGATGCCCCAGAGGACCCACCCCAGGAGGTAATCCTTCTCGACGACATCCGCGCGGAGTCCCCACTCGTCCGCGCGGGCGCCGATCTCACGATCGCGAATCACGAAGCGACCGGCGACACCGAAGCGTTGACGCGGAGCCCCCAGCGGGTCGTGGTCGAACCTCCAGCCTTGATCGTGGGGTCGAGAAGTCCGATCCCGCGGCTGCGTCGCGTCAAGCACGTGTCAATCAGAGTGAGCGACCCGTGACCGAGCGCCTCCAGCAGGAACCCGAGGCGCTTGAAGACCGTCGCGTTGCCGAGGCGGTCCCCGTAGTCGACCAGCAACTCATCGGACCGATGATCGCCACTCACGTACTCGTCGAGCATCTCGGCAACATGGCGAATGCCGCCCCCCCAGCCGGGATCGTTCAAGACATCGATCATGGTTCGAGAGGGATCCGACACCTGGATCCGAATCGAGTCTCGCCACACGCGCGCCAGACCGAAGAACCGATCCTGCTTCACGGTGTGAACCACGAAGGTCGTCCCCTGCACCGTGAACGTACGCTCGCGCGGCCGGCGGCTGGTCACGACCACGAGGTCGTTGAAGATCTGCTCGGTCAGATCCCAATGCTCCGCCGCGCTCCAACCACCGATGTAACACGGAGACAGAAGCGCATGCGCCGCGATCCATGGATCCTCGCGCGTCTCACCCGAACGATGCGCGTCCAGAGGAACGGGCAGATACAAGCCACGACGCACCCGAGTGAGCCAACCACGGTCGGCGAGATAGCGAACGAGTCGTCGAGCGCGCGGCAACGACACGCCAAGCAACTCCGCGGACTGCTCCATCGAAAATGGGCCAACAGCCCCTCGGTGAAGGCGCTCCAGGAGCCGCCGGTTCTCGGCTGATATGCCTGCACTTATTCGAGTCATCATGAGCGAAGAAAAGCCCTCCTGCTGGGCTATCCGCAGCATAACAGGTTATGATACTACGTGCAACCTACCGCCCACATGATGGGCGGTAGGTTGCTCTCATGTTACACACCTTCGGAAGTGCCACCCGTGACCAGACTCTCAAGAGACCCCATCTCCCCTGGGGCCACAGCGTCCCAGCCGCTCGGTCCTGATCGGAGAGGAGGGACTCATGGAACGCCAGTCTCAAGGCGAAGGACGCGCCCGAAAGCGCCGCGGTCGTCCCCGGAAACCGATCGAGATCATCCCAAGCTACGCGTCACTCCCTGAGGAAGAGGAGAAGGAGGTCATCAAGATGCTCGCCGACCTGATCCGGCGAGCCTACGAGAGAAGGCAGGCTGAGAAGTGACAACTCCGAGCTCGGTGATGTGCGTGTTATTGGAAACGCGATCGATGGATTTCTGCTGGTCAACAGCCGTTGTGGGCCCACCGCCCCATAACACGCACCAGGATGACCAGCTCAGAGTGCGCGCGCCCATCGTGTCACTGCCCGGATCGGCGGCCACGACCACCCGGTCCTGTGATTCCCAGATTGATCTCTAACCCGTGGCCGTTGGTCGCGGTGGACGCTCTTGTCCTCGCTGGTCGACGAGCGTCTTCAACCACCCCGACGGGTGATCGACGTCAAAGCTCATTCGCTTCTCGATCCGTTTGAGCTCGGTCTCCGACAGCCAGTCCGGAGCGCCGTCGACGACACGAAGTTCAGGGAACCCTCTTTCGATATCTTCGCTTGAGCGAGCAAACAGGAATGCCCACAGGCCGCCCTGACCGTAGTCGTAGACGACAAGGAACCTTTGCTTGTTCATTCCTCTAGCGCCACCCACGTGAGTCCTTGTGCATCGATCGATGCTCGTATCCACACTTGCGTGCCGCCACCTGGCTGTCCGTAGTGTGGCAGAACTCGCTCAACCGCGCTGGGATTCGGTATCGCCACAGTCGGGATCTCCCTGGGCAGGGCGAGCTTCGCCTGTGCCTCTGCTGCGAGACGGTAAGCGTCTTCAGTCAGGTAAACGCGACCATCGGATCCCGGTGAAATCACGCCAGCCATTTGGATGCCGTCTTTGCCTACCAGATCGGTGTAGTGCCGGAATACCTTGTCCGCTCCTCATCCCATGATCAGGTTGCCTCATGCCGCGATGAGAATAGGCCCGCGGGGTTCCTAATGATCCGAGCTGCGGCCTTGATCGAGACGTTGGTGCGTATTAAGGGAAGCTGGGTGGGCCCGCCTGGTCTCGAACCAGGAACCAACGGATTATGAGTCCGGTGCTCTGACCGATTGAGCTACGGGCCCGGTCTGCTCGGCGAAGTCTATCGACGAGAGCGCGTGTGAACGACCGGCTCCTGGGTAGAGGCCCCCTCGGGAGGTGGCACCGATGGATGTTGGTTTGCTTATCTTGCGAGCGGCCGTCGGAGCTCTTTTCGTCGGGCACGGCGCACAGAAACTCTTCGGGTCATTCTGCGGCTACGGGATCGCTGAAACCGGTGGGTTCATGTCATCGCTCGGCTACCGGAACGGCCGCGCGATGGCGACCCTCGCCGGTGTGGCCGAGTTCGGCTGCGGCGCCCTCCTCGTGCTCGGGTTCCTGACCCCGTTCGCGGCGGCGGGGATCATCGGCGTGATGCTTAGCGCGATCATCGCGGTGCACGCGCCGAAGGGGATGTGGAACACGGGGGGCGGGATGGAGTATCCCATCGTCCTCTCCACCGTGGCCGCCACGCTCGCCTTCGCCGGGCCCGGCGCCTATTCGATGGACGCGGCGTTCGAGCTCGATCTCGCAGGCAACGCGTGGGGCTTGAGCGCGATCCTGCTCGGTGTGATCACGGGTTCGATCGTTGCGATGAGCCGGAAGCCGGCGCCCGCGCAGGCGCAGGCGGAACCGGGAGCGACACGGGACAGACGCGCGGCTTAAGAACGACAGACTGCCGGCCGGGAGGTGAAGCGTCGACGTGACGCTCTCATCTCCCGGCCGGTTACGTATCGGCCCGGCGATCGAACCGCGCGATCGAGCGGATGAACGTGCGCGGCGCGAGCATCTTGAAGATCTGAAGCCCGGCCAGCCAGCGCGGGAACGACCGCTCGAACGTCCCGTTCTCCAGGCAGTCCCGCACCACGGCGGCGATCCGCTCGGGCGGGTGCAGCTTGCCGTGGAAGGCCGCCGGCTCTTGGAGCTTGTCCCAGATCTCCGTTCGGATCGGCCCCGGGCTTATCAGGTGCACCTCGACCCCGGTGCCGTGGAGATCTCCGGCGAGCACCTCGCTCCACCCGGCCAGAGCGTGCTTCGATGCCGTGTACGCCGCCTCACGCGGGCTCGGGATCCGCCCGGCCGCCGAGGAGATGTTGACGATGCGACCGCTGCCTCGCTCGAGCATCGCCGGAAGCGCCGCGAGCGTCGCCCAGACCGCGCCGAGGAAGTTGATGCGCATCACGCGTTCCACCTGCTCGGCGGTGAGACGCGTCGCGTGCACCCGCATGGGGATGCCGGCGTTGTTGACGAGCACATCGATGCGTCCGTGTCGGGAGACCGCGTCCCGCACGAGCGCCT
Source organism: Actinomycetota bacterium (assembly GCA_040905475.1). Taxonomy (NCBI): domain Bacteria; kingdom Bacillati; phylum Actinomycetota; species Actinomycetota bacterium. The sequence continues at coordinate 6,136 of JBBDRM010000106.1, read as the reverse complement.
CGGCCTGATCACGCTCGCCGATGTCGCAGACGACCGCCTCGCTCGCCGGGGCGCCGCGGCGGCAATCGGCCGCGACGGCCTCGAGCAGGTCCGCGCGTCGCGCGGCCGCGACCACCGTCGAGCCGCGGGAGGCAAGGTCCCGAGCCACGGCGGCCCCGATCCCCGACGAAGCGCCGGTCACGATGGCCACGCTCCCTCGATAGTCGAAGCCCATGGTCGGGCACCCTACCGCCGCGCTACCATGGGAAGCGATGCCTCTCTACGAGTACGAGTGCCGCGCGTGTGACAAGCGCTTCGACCAGATCGTCTCGATGGCCGCCGCGGACGAGACGGCCTGTCCCCGTTGCGGCGCGCACGAGGTTCGGCGGCTGATCTCCGTCATCGCCGGCATGACCGGCCGCGCAGCTGCGCCGGCCCCGGTCTGCGGGCAGGGCGCCTGCGGCAACTGCTAGCGCGGGCCGCGCCGTGAAGATCCGCGTCCGCCTCTGGGGCGGCCTCGCCGACGCCGCCGGGTTCACCGAAGACGTCCTCGAGCTCGATCCCGGCGCGCTCGCCGGAGAAGTGCTCGACGTCCTGTCCGAGCGCGCGCCGAGCCTGGCGCGCTACCGCTCGGCCACGCGCGTCGCGGTCAACGCCGAGATCGTCGAACCCAATGCTCCGCTCGCCGACGGCGACGAGGTCGCGCTGCTGCCGCCCGTCGCCGGCGGACAGGACGACGTGGTCGCGATCCGGCCGGGCGCGCTCGATCCCTCGGAAGCCATCGGCTTCGTCACCACGCCGGCATCCGGTGGGATCGGAGTGTTCGTCGGCGTCGTGCGAGAGACCAACGACGGCATGGCGGTCGCCGAGATCGACTACACGGCGTACGAGGAGATGGCGCTCAAAGCGATCGGGGCGGTCGTCGAGGAGGCGCGGGCTCGCTGGCCCCTGCACCGGCTCGCGGTGATGCATTCGGTCGGACGCCTGCGTGTCGGCGATGCCAGCGTCGTCGTCGCCGTTTCCGCCGAGCACCGCGCCGAGGCACTCGACGCGTGCCGTTACGTCATCGACGGGTTGAAGGAGCGCGCGCCGATCTGGAAGCAAGAGTTCGGGCCCGGCGGCACGCGGTGGGTCAACCTCTCGTAGTCGGACACCGACCGGGCGTCCGAGGTGTGCTGGTCTCCGCCGAGGTGTGCTGGTCTCCGCCAACCCTATATTAGTAGAATTGCATGTACGAATATTCGTGAGGAGGCACGATGCCTCGGGTTCTGAACCCCGTCGATACGGATCGCGAGCGCGAGATCCTGTACCGGGTCATCCAGGTCGCCTCCTCCTCGCTCGAAGCCGAAGACATCCTCTCCTCTTTCGTCGAGCTGGTGTCCCAGGCGGTCGGCTGCGAGATCTGCTTCGTCTACCTGTGGGATGCGGAGGATCACGCCCTGGTGCTGCGGGCCGCCCCGGCGGACCACGCTCGGTCCGTCGGCCGCGTGCGCCTGAGACTCGGCGAAGGGATCGCCGGATGGGCCGCGGAGCACCGCGAGCCGGTGCTCCTTCGCCGCGATCCGATGGCCGACCCTCGCTACCTCCACGTCCCCGAGCTCAGGACCGAACGCTTCCGGGCGATGCTCTCGATCCCGATCCTGTCGCGCACCGGCGTCCTGATCGGAGTGATCAACGTTCATTCTCCCCACGCCGGGCACTTCTCCGATGAGGACGCGCGCTTCCTGGAACACGCCGCGTCGCTCGTAGCCGGCGGCATCGAGAACGCCCGGCTCTTCGAGCTCGCGGCTCGCAAGGAAGAGGCGCTGGCGGCTCTGGTCCGCACGACGATCCAAACCCAGGAGGAGGAGCGGCGTCGCGTAGCCACCGAGATCCACGACGGGGTGACCCAGCAGCTCGTGTCGATCTGGTACCGCGTGTGCGCATGCCAGCGCCTGTTGGAGCAAGGGCAGTTCGATCGGATCAGCGAGGAGCTGCTGGCGACCAAGCAGCTGCTCGACGAGACCCTCGCCGAGGCCCGCTCCGCGATCTACGACTTGCGTCCGGCGACGCTCGACGACCTCGGACTCGTCGCGGCGCTGCACGAGCTCACGGCGCGGTTCCGGTCGGAAACGGGCATCGTCGCCCACGTGGAGGCGGAAGAGATTCGGCTGAGCCCGCACGTCGAAACCGCGCTCTATCGAGTGACGCAGGAGGGGCTCACCAACGTGAAGAAGCACGCCGGCGCCGGATCCGTCTCCGTGCGGCTGCGCGATGTCGACGGTTCGGTCGAGCTGACCGTCGCCGACGACGGGAGGGGCTTCGACGTGGCCGCGTACGGGTCGTCGCGACCGCTCACCTCCTTCGGCGTGGCCGGGATGCGCGAACGCGTCGAACTCGTCGGCGGTGAGCTGGCGCTCCGCTCACGGCCCCGGGGTGGAACCGTCCTGACCTGCATCGTCCCGGGGGATCGTGCGCCGGCGGAGGAGGCTGCGACGTGACGCGCCCGCGTACCGACCCTCCCCCCGAGCCCGGGGCACCCGTGGAGCGCGACGACCCCATCCCCGTGGTGATCGTGGACGATCACCGGATGGTGAGAGAGGGGTTACGCACCATGCTGCGTCAGCAGCCGCGCGTTGAGATCGTCGGTGAGGCCGAGGACGAAGCCGGGGCGGTGCGCGTCATAAAGGACTCCTCGCCGGAGGTCGTCCTCCTCGACATCCGGCTGAAGGGAACCAGCGGCCTCGACACCTGCCGGCTGATCCACGAGCGCTTCCCCGACGTGAAGATCGTCTTCCTCACCGTGTACGAAGACGAGCAATACATCTTCGAAGCGCTGCGCGCCGGGGCGCGCGGATACATCCTGAAGAAGATCGGAGACGACGACCTGGTGAAGGTCATCGAGTCGGTTCGCGATGGGGAAGTCATCATCGACCCCGCTCTGACGGGACAGATCGCGTTGCGCGCCGCGTCGCGTTCCCAGACCTGGGCGGAAGCGCGATTCGGACTGAGCGCGCGCGAATCCGAGGTGCTGGACCTCGTCACACGGGGGTTGTCGAATCACGATATCGCGCAGCGTCTGTTCATCGGCGAGGAAACCGTCAAGAGTCACGTGCGCGCGATCTTGCGCAAGCTCGGTGTTCAAGATCGCACGCAGGCCGTCTCCGTCGCGCTTCGCGAAGGCATCGTCAAGTAGCGCCCGTGGGAGGGAACGAGGCGCGCGGACTCGAAGTCCCTAACGCATCGTGCAGCGCGAAAACCGAACACACCGTCCGTTGACGTGACGAAACGCCGTACCCTACATTAGAACCTGCGTACATGCTCATATAGGAATAACCCGACAAGACGCACGAAGGGGGCATTGTGCGATCCATCGCGACGGGCGTTCGAGCACGCGGTCGTCGGATGGGCACGGTTCCTTTCGTGATCACGATCCTCCTCGTGGTTGCGGCGTGCGGACCCCGCTTCGATCCATCGGCGATCCCTGCCTTCCTCCAACCGACCGGCAACCCGACGGTCGCTCCCACGTCGACCGGCGCGGGCCCGGCAACGGTCGCGCCCACGACGCAGACGAACACGCGAACGATCGCCGGCCAGAAAGGCTCGACCGTCACCGGCGGCGTCATCAAGGTCGGCGGCCTCTTCCCGGAGTCCGGCGGTTTGTCGACGCTCGGGAAAGCGGCGCTAGACGGCGCCCGCGCGGCCTTCGCCGAAGCCAACTCCAAGGGCGGCATCCGCGGGAAGCAGATCAAGTTCGTGACCTGCGACGATCAGGCCGACGACACGCAGTCGCTCGCGTGCTCGCGAAAGCTCGTAGAGCAGGAGGGCGTTTTCATCATGGGGCCCTCTTTCACGCCCTTCTCGCTGTCTCCGGTGAACTACCTCAAGAACGCGGGCGTGCCCTGGGTCGGTTACGACGGGATCAACATCGAGGGGTTCGAAGCTCCCAACGTCGTGACGGTCGGCTCCCCTATCGAGGAGATGGCGCACGCGCTGCTCCCCTACTGGTACCGGAAGATCCAGAGCACGACCGGCACGGCACCGAGCAAGATCGGAGCCGTCGTCCTCGACGTCGCTCCGGCGCAGACGTACCTGAGCGAGGCGAAGAATGTCATATGCCCGAAGCTCGGCTGCCAGATCATCGCAGAGCAGTTCGTCACCTACCAGACGACGCAGTACACGACGATCTGCTCGAACATGATCGCGAAGGGCGCTCAAGCGATCTGGATCATCACCGACCCGGCCTCGGCGATAAAGCTCCTCACCGGCTGCCGGTCCCAGCGGCCCCAACCCGGCGGGTTCCTGGGTCAGCACGGCATCTACCTCGATCTCACGCTCGACCAGTCCGGCCCTGCGGCCGAAGGGATGTTCGCGAACGGCGCGGTCCTGCCCGATACGGAGGACACCCCGGCCACCGAAGAGATGCGGCGCGTGATCCGACGCTTCAACTCCAACGCCACCTTCGGCTACTTCGCTTCGCTCGGATACTCGAGCGCGCTCATGGTCATGGATCTCGTCGACAGGATCCTGGCCGACGGGAAGGCCCTCACGCGCGCCAACGTCCTCGCTGCGGCGCGCAGCATCGGCTCCTACAACTGCAGAGGACTGTGCAAGAGCGTGAACCTCAGCCCGCCGGCGAAACAGACCGGCGGCAACCACAACGTTTGGATCGTCCGCGCCGACTTCTCCACCGGGAAAGGCCGCTGGGTGAAGGAAGCGGGGCCCATCGACGTGTTCACGGTCGATACCTGGCCGTGCCCGGGCAAGCCCTGCTAGGGGTGCGCCGGTGGCCCTGTTCCTGCAGTTCGTGGTCGCGGGGCTCGCGAGTGGCTTCGTCGTCGCGCTGCTCGCGCTGAGCGTCGTCGTCGTCTACCGGTCGACGCGCGTCTTGAGCTTCGCCCAGGGAGCGATCGCGAGCCTTTCCACGTACGTCTTCTACCAGCTCTCGACCGTGTGGGGATGGACGCCGTGGATCAGCCTTCCGCTCGCGCTCATCGCCGCGGCGGTGATCGGCGCGCTCGCCGAGATTGCCGCGATGCGCCCGCTCCGCAAAGCCGACGCGCTCACCCGTACCGTGGCAACGCTCGGGCTCGTACTGGTGCTCCAGGTGATCATGCGCACGATCTGGGGCGGATCGGAGACCTTCGTGCGCAGGCTGTCCGACCGTACCCTCGGCGCCGGCAACTTCTCCATCAGCGGGCAGGAGCTGATCCTCGCGGTCGCGGCGATCTCGGCAACGGCGCTGCTGATCTCCTGGAACAACCGGGCGTACACGGGCCTCGGCCTCGCCGCCATGGCGGAGGACCCCACCGCCGCACGGCTCCTCGGGGTCGATCCGTCTCGCGCGTCGACGCTCGCGTGGTCGATCGCCGCGGTTCTCGCGGCCCTGGCCGGCATCCTCGTCACACCGCTCCTGGTCCTCAACCCGTTCCAGATGACCCTGATCATGGTGACCTCGTTCGGCGCGGCGCTGCTCGGCGGTTTCACCAGCGTCCCGCTCGCGGTTGCCGGCGCGCTCCTGATCGGCGTCACCCAGAGCGTGATGACCGGCTACGTCAACGTATCGGGTGTCAGCGAAGCGTTCGGCTTCATCGCCGTGTTCCTCGTCCTCATGCTCACACGTGGCCGGCGTGGCTCCCCGATCGCCGGCCGGGAGGCGTCGGCATGGTGAGGCGTCTCCGAGGAACCAGAGCCGGTTGGCGCGGCCTGCTCTGGCTCGGCGGCGCGGCACTCGCCGGGGCGCTCGCGGGGAACTTCTGGCTCTTCGTCCTCACGATCGCGGTCACCTACGCGGTGCTGTCCCTCAGCCTCGTCGTCCTGACCGGCTGGAGCGGGCAGCTCAACCTCCACGTCGCAGCGCTCGGCCTCGGGTGGGGCTCGTACGCAGCGTTCGCGCTCGTCGCGTACGACGTGCCGCCGTTCTGGGCGATCGTCGGGGCCGGGATCGTCACCGTGCCGTTCGCCGCCCTGGTCGCGCTCGCGGCCGTTCGCTTCCGGGGGCTCGAGCTGGCGGTGGCCACCATCGCGATGGGCCTGGTGTTCGAGAACCTCTTCTTCCGCAACATCGCCAAGACACTGGCCAGGCAAGCGAGCGGCGTGACCACTCCCTTCGAGTCCTCCTTCGTGCCGATGCCCCGGCCGACGATCGGCGGCATCGCGTTCACCTCCGATGCCTCGT
>JBBDRM010000105.1:23413-24302 GCA_040905475.1 Actinomycetota bacterium | reverse complement strand
CATCCTGCTGGCCGTCACAACCGAAGGCTCCGTCGTCGTCGCCACCCTCATGGCGGCCTGTATCCTGTTCGCGGCGGCCGCGGTCGCCAAGGGCGGCACGCTCAAGAAGATCCAGAAGATCTCGCTCATCGCCTTCACACTGCTGCTCTTCGGAGGCGGGATCGCCGTCGAGGCGTCGCTCGGGCCGCGTGAGGTCGAGAAGCATCTCGAGGTTCTCGAGGAGCCGCTGGTCGCCGAGCAGGTGGCGTTCAAGCCGACGGAGGTGCACGTGCCGGCCGGCCAGCCGGTCGGCCTTCGGTTCGAGAACCGCGACGCTGGGGTCGATCACAACGTGGCGATCTTCCGGGATCCCGAGTTTCAGGAGAACCTGTTCCGCGGCGGACTCTTCCCCGGCGTGGCAACTAGGATCTACGAGCTCCCGGCGCTTCCCGCCGGCATCTACTCGTTCTGGTGCGACGTCCACCCGGGACCGATGCGGGGAACCTTGATCTCGGGCGAGGAGCAAGGCGGTCCGCCGCCGAGCCCGCCACAGCCGTCGGGCACCCCATCGCCCGGCGCGGCCAACCCGGCCGGACCGATCGACCTCATCGCCAAGAACACGGCGTTCGACAAGGCGCAGGTGACCTTCCCCCACGGGGCGCAGGTGACGATCAACTTCCGCAACGACGACCCGCTGCCGCACAACTGGTCGCTCTACACCGACCAGACGTTCACGCCCCCTGCCCTCTTCACGGGGCCGATCTTCACCGGCCCGGTGGAGCGGAAGTACGTCTTCACGGCTCCCGCCACGCCCGGCACGTACGCGTTCAAGTGCGACGTGCACGCGAACATGCTGGGGACGGCGATCGTTACCTGAGATCGCGCGAGACGTGGTGCGGCCCCCGCGAAG
>JBBDRM010000105.1:0-23403 GCA_040905475.1 Actinomycetota bacterium | reverse complement strand
CCCCCCCCCCCCCCCCCCCCCCCCCCCACTTCCCGAGCAGTGCTAGTGGACCGGGCTCTGCTCCGCCCCGCGAAGGCGTCCGGCCATGACCTTCAAGACCTTCCGCGCGACCGCCGGGTGCTCCTCGATCAGCGAGACGAACTCGCGCGGGTCGAGGACGGCGACCTCCATGGGGGTAACGGCCTTCACCGTCGCGACGCGCGGCCCCTGGTCGAGGAGCGCCATCTCGCCGAAGAAATCGCCCGGGCCCAGGGTGGCGACCTGGTTGCCGCCGATCTCGACGTCGGCCTTGCCGTCGAGGATGACGTAGAACTCGCGACCGGCCTCACCCTCGCGGGCGAGGACCTTCCCCTCGGGGACGGCGATCTCGGTCGCCAAAGAGGCGATCTTGGAGATCTCCTTGCCGTCGCACCCCGAGAACAGCATGACGTTGGAAAGCGCCTCGTTCTTCCGCTGCTTCTTGGACCTCATGTTCCCACCTCCCGCCGGCCTAGCGCCATGCCCGAATGTAAACCGATCGTGCGATCGCGGGCAGTTACAAAAGTCACAGCCGCTATCGGAAATGGGCCCTACCAAGCGGAGCTGCATCGTGCTGGTCGAACGCTGCATCACGCCGGATCGTCTGACGAGGCGGTCCGCGCGAGCTTCGAGGCCACCGCGGCGCGGTTGGCGACGTCGAGCTTCTCGAACACCGTCGACAACCGTTTCTCGACCGTCTTCTCCGAGATGTGCAGCACTTCCGCGATCTCGCGGTTCGTTCGCCCGTCCATCACGAGATCCGCGACTTCGCGCTCGCGCTGGCTGAGCGCGTCGACTCCGGAACGAGCCGCCCCCCGCCCCCCGCGTCGCGGCACGCGCGTTCCGAGCATCCTGAGCGAGCGCGCGGCTTCGTCGCGGTATCCTTGCGCTCCCATCAGGTCGAGTTCCTGGTACGCGCGCCGGCACTCCTGAGCGGCTCGCTCAACCTCGCCGGACGCCGCCAGGGCTTGCCCGGCGACCAGTCGGGCTCGGGCGGAATCGATCAGGAATCCACCTCGGGCACACTCGCTCGCGGCTCGCGCGGCCGTCTCCGCAGCAGGGCCGGGGCGTCCTTGCGCGAGTTCGAGCCGTGCTCGGGCCGTACTCGCCCACCCGCGACGTCCGGCGAGCCCCACTTCCTCCGCGACCGCCTCGGCCTTCTCGATCCAGTACTCCGCCGCCTCGAGATCGCCGACCGCGAGCTCACATCGCGCGAGGTAGCTCCAGGACATGCCTTGCCAGACACGTTCCGCTTGCGTGAGCTCCGGCCCGCCGGCGCCCTCGAGGATTAACCGCTTCGCTCGCTCGTGCTCGCCAACCTCGAGCCAGTATCGGGCCGGATAGACGTGTGCGTACGCGATGATCTGCTCGCCTCGGCATGCGGCCGCGGCCTCCACGGTTCGCTCGGCCAACTGGGCGCCGCGCCTCCGATCCCCCTGCTCCGTCGCCACAAGCGTTTGCCCGGCCAGTGCCCACGCCTCGAATTCCGAGTTGCCGGTGAGAAGGCAGATCTCGAGCATCTCCTGCCAGCCCTCGTCTGCCTCGCGGAGGCGGCCTTGGAAGCTGATGGACCAGTTGCGTCCCATCATCAGCAGCGGCAACAGATGGGACTGCCCGGTTCCCCGCGCGACCCGAGTGGCATGTTCGGCATGCCGGATCGCGTCGTCCGCTCGCTCGGCGAAGAGCTCGAGCGTGAAGAGCCACGCAAGGGTCTCCAGCCGCTCGGCGAGCTGAGCATCCGTCAGAGAATCCGTGAGCGCGGCGGCACGATCGATGAGCGCCGGTGCCTCTGAGAGCCGACCCAGCCTGACCGGCTGAAGCGCGAGCAGGATCGTCGCCGCAGCTTCGATCGTCGGGCTGTGTGTCCCTGCGACGATTTCGAGGGCAGCGCGAGCCTGCCGCTCGACCTCCTCCCAGTCGTTGCTGAGACAGCCGAGGTTTGCAAGCGCGAGGTGAAGCGTCGCACGTTCCACGACGGCTCCATCCGGCACTCCGGAGAAGCTGGACATCAAGAGTTCCCGCGCCTCGGCATGCCGGCTGAGGAAGTTCTCGACCATCGAGCAAGCCACCGCCGCCTCAACGCGCTCGCGGATCGCTTGCGGGGGGATGGCACCGAGCACCTTCCGCAGCGCGTCTCGGCTCTCCGCCAGCCGGCCGGCGGCGCCGAGCGAAACCGCGAGCGGCAGCAGAAGCTCGATCTGGCGAGGGTTCGAGCCTTCGCCCGGAAGGATTCGCAGGGCCGCCTCGAACCAGTGCGCCGCCGCAGCGGGCGCCCGCCCCATCGCCTCGGCACCGGCCTCACGCAAGATCGAAACCGCCCCCTCGTCACCCTTCTTCGCCGATCGCTCGATGTGGTGCGCACGTTCCGCCGCCGAGGCTCCCTGGGAAGCGAGCGCCCCGGCCGCACGCGCGTGGGCCGCGAGGCGCCAGCCGGCCGAGGCGGTGTTATAGACGGCGTTGCGCACGATCGGATGACGGAAGCGGAAGCGACGCGGCGCTCCCGCGGTTCGGACGAGATCCTTCTCGATAAGTGCGTCGAGCGCCGGCAGGAATTCCTCATCCTGCAAACCGGCGGCGTCACGCGCGAGATCGAGATCGAATGGGTCGCCGGCAACCGACGCGCCATCGAGAAGCGCACGCTCGGGTTCCCTCAGGGCGTCGAGCTCTTCGCGGATGGAGACGAGCACCGATCGCGGGAGCTCCCCCGTTTCGTGTCCCTGTCCGGATCCAGCCTGCTCGAACCTCGTCCGCGCGAGCTGTTGGATGTAGAAGGGATTGCCGCCTGATTCCTCGTAGAGCGCGTCGACCATCCGGGCGGGAACCGTCTCCCCCAGGAGTTCGCTCGCGTGGCCCCGTTCGAGCGGCCCAAGCTCGACGCGTTGACAGACGTCGGCCGCAACCGCGCGAACGAGCTCCTGCACGAGCCTGGGGGGCGCTTGCGCCGGCCGGTAAGCCATGCAGATCAAAACCGGGCCGCGCGGTGGACGGCGCAGCAGGAAGGAGAGGAGCTCCTGCGACGCCTCGTCGGCCCAGTGCAGATCGTCGAGCTCGACCAGGAGCGGCTTCCGCGCGAGCAGCTCGAGAAGCGTACGCACCGCGTGGTGGGCGCGGAACCGTTCCACGTCCAGTGCCGGTTCCACGTCCACGTCGAACGAGCGAAGCGCGGGGAACACGCCGGCCAGCTCCGCCTTTACCGTGTCTTCGAGCGTCCGGAACAGGTCGAGGTTCAGGGTCCTGAGATAGTCATCGAGGGCGTCGACGAACACCTGGAAAGGGTCGCTGCGCTCGAATTGGGCCGCGCGCCCGCGCAGTACCAAGACGCCTTGCTGTTCGGCTCGGTGCGTCAATGCATCGAGCAAGCGTGTCTTGCCGATCCCGGGTTCGCCGACGATCTCCACGAAGGCGGGGCCCGAGGAGACCTTGCCGAGGACGGCATCGAGGCGCTTCAGCTCGAGCTCCCGCCCGACGAGGCCCGGTTCCCCCCCGGCGCGTCCCATGGAACAAAAGGTAGGGACTTCCCCCCTCCTCCCGCAAGCCTCAAACGCCCAGAATCCGGACATGAGCCGGGCGATCGCCGTGATGGGGGTCCGGGGTTGAGGAGGTACGTGCTCATGCACCAGCACGAACCGGCCGAGTGTAAAGCCGCGTTCGCGGCCTGGCTGGGATTCGAGAGCCCGCTCCGCCGTACCGAAGCACTCGGGTCCTGCATCGAGGGCGGCCACCGGATCTGGTGGACGCTCGAAGCGTCCGACGAAGCCGCAGCGTATGCGCAGTTCCCTCCATTCATCGCCCATCGAACGGAGCTGGTCGAGGTGAGGCCGGTGGAGATCCCGTGAGGGGGCCAGCTGCTTTTCGTCGCACGCGCGCGGGCGTCGTGCTCTTTCTCGTGGCGATGTTCCTCTGCTTCGCGCTGCCGGCCCACGCCGACGCCACAGCGTTCCACGCGACCTATCAAGGCACATTCACCATCACGTTCCTGACCGGCCCGGGACTGAGCGATGAGCTGAGCTTCCACGGGAGCGGCTCGGCAACGCCCGGGCCGGGCACGGTCGATGGCTATTCGACGCTTCGGTCATCGCCGGGCCTTGACGGCATCTGCAACCGCACCGTCGAGGACGTCGTCCTTCTGACTCTGCCGGACGGCGCGCTCCAACTTCACAATCAGGCCCGGGACTGCCTCGACCTGCTCTCCAAGCCGGGAACCGTTCGGATCGTGGGGTCGGGTACCTGGACGGTCACGGGGGGGACCGGCGCCTATGCGGGCGCCCAAGGCTCCGGCACCGTCCAGGTGGCGGCGGAGGTCGAGCACTTGATCATCGGCGGCGTGGCAGGGACGTTCGATCCACTCGTGTTCGACGGTGAGCTCGTGCTGGGCGGTGGTCCTTAGCGGTAGCTAGCCAGTCGCGTTCGCGACTGTGAATTCGAGGGGGGATGGGAAAATGAACAGGAAACGCAGACTGACGTTGATCGCACTCGGGGCGGCAGTGTCCCTTCTGTTGGGGTCGGGCCTGCTCGCCCTCGCGTCGGATTCCGTCACGAGTACCGGAAACACCGTGACGTCGGGAACGTTCGCCCACGACGTCAAGGCGGCACGGGTCTCCGACGCAGCGGAGTGCGGGACGGCAACATACGAGGACGGGCCGTTCACGGCCCTCTTGACGTGGACCACCACGCTCGGGGAGGAAACGAGCACGTCCACCGACGTGTTCTGTCTGCGTAACGACGGATCGGCCGTCGGACAGCTGAGTCTGACGTTCCAAAACATCGTCGACACCGAGGTCGGGGCTTGCGAGTCGTCCGAGTCCGCCGCGGGTGACACGAGCTGCCAGGACGGGGACGCCGGCGAACTGAGCCAAGTCCTCGCCGCCCAGACTGCGGGACAGACGGGGTCGACGTCAGGATCGTGTACCGGAACCGGGCGGAGCTCCTTTGCGAATCTCGGGGCCAACTCTTTCGTATTCGACGCCGACCTTGCACCGGGCGAGATCTGCGCGCTCCGGATGACGGTGTTCGCCGAAGGTGGGCAGTCCGACGATACCTACGCCCAGGCACAAACCGACCGCGTGCAGTGGGACATCACGTTCACCCTGCAGGGTCTCGCGTAGAGATGGAACGGTCGATGAGGACGGGGAGGCCTGCTGGGCTCCCCGTCCTCGCGCATATGTCGCGCTTGTGGTCGCGGCGTGTGCTCGTAAACATCGCACGCCGCTTATGGATTTTTGCGCTCGCTTCGGTCTTCGTGGGACTGGCAGCCGCATGGCTCGCTGGGTGGCGCCTCGAGAACGTTCAGAGCGCCAGCATGGCTCCCGTGATCCCGAAAGGATCGCTGGCCGTCGTGATACCGGTGAGCCCTCGAGAGATCGAGTCCGGAGACATCATCTCGTTCTTCGATCCCGCCCACCGCGAGACTCGAATCCTCCACCGCGTCGCCGACGTCCTCGATCGTGGTGCGGAAGGTCTCTTCTTCCGCACGCAAGGGGATGCCAACGCCACACCCGACCCGCTCGTAGTTCCTGCCGGGCTCGTCGAAGGCGGGCTCCGATGGCACGTCCCGAGACTTGGGAGCGTGGCCTGGATGCTCCGTCCCCCCGCCGGCCTTGCAGTGCTGGTAGCGATGTCGGCCCTCGTTTCGCTTCGTGGCGCCGATCCCCGACCAAGAGCGGCCGAGGGCCAAAAGGAGCCATCAAGCGACGCGGGTCCGATCAAGACCTCAACCGATGGATCCTTGGCCAGGCTCAGCTCCGAGGAACTTCGAGCGGCCTGCGCTGTGTCGTGGCGCCGATACTTCGTCCGAGATCCGCGCCTCGACGCCAAGGCCCGTTTGAAGACGAACCTCGCTACGTCTTGGCGCAGTTACTACGTATCCCTGACCGAACCGCCCACCCGGATCGACATCAGGGATCGCTTGATCGAGCTCGATCGCGTCGTCGACCCGGCGGCGGAGGCGGCGCACCCATCGACCGAACGGAGGTGACATGTTCGACAAGCCAGGGTCGGTGTTCGGGTGGCCGGGCATCCTTGCCGCTTCACTCTTGATCGCTTCAATCGATCTCGGTAGCAGATCCGAACATGAGCCGGGCGATCGTCGTGACGGGGTCCGGAGTTGAGGAGGTACGTGGTTCATGCGAGGAAACATGAAGGGGAGACGGATGTCATCACCGAGACAAGCGGTGGAAGGAGGACGGCATGAACAGTCTAGATCGATCTCTGCCAATCCTTGGATGATCACGATCATTGCTTGTGCGTTGCTCGTACTCGGCACTGTGATGCCGGCGCGGGCCACATATCCGGGAGCGAACGGAAGGATCGCCTTCCAACTCGGTCCGCTTCCGGATGGCAGCGCGCAGATCTTCACCATGAACCCGGATGGCTCAGACGTGCTTCAACTCACCGGGTTCCTGCCAGGCGAGGGAAGCAACATCTTCCCGAAGTGGTCACCGGACGGAACCAAGATCGCCTTCGACAGCAGCCGGGACGGTGATCGCGAGATCTTCGTCATGAACCACGACGGCGCAAACCCCGTGCAGCTCACTTTCAATACCGGTACCGATCGAACCCCTACATGGTCTCCCGACGGGACAAAGCTCATCTATTCAAGCAATCTCGATGGTGATCGCGACATCTGGATGCTCGAGATAGGCACGGGCCAGCTCACCCAGATCACGGACGGCCCCGGCACCGATATCAACCCGGTGTTCTCCCCAGACGGACAAAGGATCGCGTTCAGCCGCTTCCGCGGCAACGGATGCGCCATCTACACCGTGCACGCCGATGGGACCCACCTCACAAGGCTCACCGGTGACCTGAAGGCGCAGGCCTGGGACTGGGCCCCCGGAGGGAATTTCATCTCGTTGGTCGACAACGCCTGCGCGGATACAGAGAGCGATCTGTTCCTCAAGGCTCCGACGGGGAAGGGACTCATCCAGCTCACGAACACGGCGACGAACGAGTTCTCTCCGCGGTTCTCGCCCGATGGAACCAGCATCGTCTTCACGCGAGCCGACCTGATCGATGAGGTGCTCCACCCCGCGGACATCTACGTGATGGCCATCGATGGCTCGGGCGCAACGAACCTGACGAACACGCCGGCGATCGACGAATTGTTCCCTGACTGGGGGCCAGCGTGAGAACACTCACGTAACGCCGAACCGTTGCGTCGACGCGCCTATAGGGACGGCTGGTCATCAGCTCCGGGAGACGGTCTGAAATCAACGTTACAGTGCGAGGGGCGGGTGCCAACACCCCCCCCCCCCCCCCCCCCCCCCCCCCACTTCCTGAAGCCGCGACTTAGAACTCGTCGTGCCCCATGCCGCCCGGGCCGCCCGGCATCGCCGGGGGCGACTTCTCGGGCTTCTCCGCCACGACCGCCTCGGTCGTGAAGAACAGCGCCGGCGTGGACGATAGTGCCCGTCCCGCAGAAGTTACTGCACGTCCGTGCTGTCGAGACCTCCCATGAAGCGCGACACCGGCGAGACGCTCACGACCGACCTCCTCGGAATCGAGCTCAACGTCGTCGACCTGCTCAGTAGGTACGAGACATCCAGCTCGGGCTCATCGCATGAATCAGGGGCGTGCTCGAAGGACCGCCCCCGGATAGCCAATCGGAAAGGAAACCCTGCCTCGTTCCAATGGCGAAGCTGACTCCCGGGGAATTGTGTATCCCCGGCCAGACTCGCAAGACTACGGTCAAAGCGTGCGTCCCGAGAACACCCGCGAGGCGTGCGTCAGGCCACTGAACCTTGGGAGGTAGTGTGGTGCTCGAACGAGCAGGCAATCGATTTCGACCGGTCTCGCTCCTTCTCGCATCCGCAGCGCTCGGGTCGGCGATGATCGCGCCGGCCGCTGGCGGGCCGGCCGACCGCGCCGCCTGTCGTGGGTCAACGCTCGTTTTCATTTTACCCGGCGTCTCGCTCACCTCCACGTCAGGCTCTTCCACTTCGGTAGACCCGGCGACGCATCAAACAACGGGCCTCCTCACGGGCTGCGTCGGCTCCCTTCGAGGCGAACGTTTGGATCCGCGCGGGAGTGGAGCGTTCACCTTCCGAGCCCGCTACGGCGT
The DNA here is from genome assembly GCA_040905475.1 of Actinomycetota bacterium. Classification (NCBI taxonomy): domain Bacteria; kingdom Bacillati; phylum Actinomycetota; species Actinomycetota bacterium. The sequence goes on along the minus strand of JBBDRM010000105.1, from coordinate 15,326 downwards.
AGGCCCGCTCTCCGACGCCATCGGGTACACATGTCTCGGCGGTTCGGGCCGAGGGCGCGTCTCATTTACGTTCCCGGTCGAAGGCGGAGAGACGCTCAGCCTTCAGGGAAGCCTGAACTGGGTGCGCGCGGTGCCGCTCCTCGTCACCTACGGCCGGCTCGGTCCGACTCGGTGGGTCGGGCCCGACGTCTTCCGGCCGGTCAAGGGCGATTGCGTCACGGAACCGATCACCGTCGGGTCGATGACGGGCTTGTTTACCTTCGGAGAATAGCGGGCCCCGTCTCGATCAAAGCAGCTCTGTCACCAGCGCTTCGTGTTTGGGCATGCCGAGCCTTCGATAGATCGCCACCGCTTCCCCGAGCATGGCCCGGGCCCGTTCCTTGTCTCCCGAGCCGTTTCGCAAGAGCAGCATGCGTCCGTGGAACCGCCGGACCTCCGCCTGCTCCGGAATAAAAGGCAGCTCGTCGGCAAGCCGAGCCGCCGCCTGAAAGTGTCGTTCCGCTGTATCCCATGATCGGCCTGCGGTCGCCGCAATCCCCGCGACGATCTCGAGGAGCCTGGCGTCCCAGGAGCGGAACAACGCGCCGGTTGCCATCGACTCGACGACGAGCGGATACAAAGCGGACGCCTCATCCGAGCGACCCATGTGCTCGAGTGCTTCGACGGCGGCATGAAGCATCGCCCACGAGCCCCACGAGTTCCGTTCACCGGGCGTTGGCAGCTCCCCTCGCTTTCGGATGCGATCCAGCATCGCCAGTGCTTCTTCATGCTCGCCCCGATACGCCCGTGCGAGGAGGAGTCCGGACGAATCCGAGCCGTTGAGCGCCCCCGGAGGCTCTAGATCTGCGGCCGCTTCGAAGCGGACGAGCGCGTCGTCCCAATCCCCTCGCCAGAAACGGGCCCAGCCGAGCCAGGCGTGAGACGTCGAGATCCAAGCGAATCCCGCGGCTCGGCAAAGATCCAGGTCTTCCTCCGCGTAGCGCTCGTAGGCCTCCAGGTCTCCGGTACGCATGAGGTTGATCACCGCCCGGACCCGACCGCATGCCATCACGGTGCCGTTGTGTCCCAGCCTGTGAGCAAGCGGCCAGAGTTCCCGGTCGATCTCGTCCGCTTCGGCCAACCGACCGAGGTAAAGCAATCCGATCTGTCGCATCCACAGGGCGTCTGCCAGCGTCCACAGATCGCCCTCGGAACGAACGAGTTGCGCTGCCTTGCCGGCCAGTTCGGTCTGCCCGCGAAGATCCATATGACTCCAGTGGACGGCGCTCTTCTCGCCGATGACCCTGCCGAGGAGCCTGCGGTCGCCGAGCCGCTCGGCCGTTTCGATCGCCTCGTCGACCATGCCGTGGCCACCATCTGAATCGCCGGCGAGACCGAGAATACGGCCCGCGACACCGAGGAGCCGACACCGGTCCGGAGCGGCATCACCTGGACCGTAATCGAGCCCGCGCAGTGCGATCGCGAGCGCCTCCATGAAGCGCCCGCCCCACCCCAAACGCACGGAGACGTCTGCACAGACACGCTGTGCTTTCTCCATTTGCCCGGACCCCTCGTACATGTCCAGCGCCGCCAGCCATTCCGAGTGCGCCTCCTCCCAGCGAGCGAGACCGTCGAGCGCCAGGCCCCGCATGTTGAGCACATCGGCACGCTCCGAAGAGCTGTCGTGCTCGCGGAGCGTTGCCGCCTGATCGATCCATCGAAGAGCATCAGAGAACGCGGCAACCGACAGCGCCCGCTCGGCGGCCCGTTTCAGATACCCGGCCGTCTTGACGGGATCAGCGGCCCCGCTCTCGACAAGGTGGTAAGCGATTTCAGGCGATCGGTCATCGAGGCTGCCCGAATGGAGGCGCTCGATGGCTTCGGCAACACGAAAATGCAGTTGACGTCTCTCTGCGGCGGCGAGTTCGGCGAGCAAGCACTGACGGACGATCTCGTGTGAGAACCCATAATCACCGCGTCCACCTTCCAGCGGAATGATGAATCGCGCACGCTCGGCTTGCGACAAGACCTCGACCAAGTCGGCGGGTTTCCGATCCAGGGTCGCCGCGCAGATTGCCGGGTCGAAGAGCCTGCCGACCACGGCCGCGATCGAGAGGCTCTCCCGGAGCTCCGGCGAGAGTCGACCCAACCGGCGACCCAGCACTCGGCGGACACTCCTCGGCACGTCGATCTCGCCGATCGTGAGATCCTCGCGGACGCGACCTTCGGCATCGATGAGTTTCTTCTCCTCAACGAGGTAGCGAAAGAGCTCTTCCACGAAGAAGGGATTCCCTTCCGCTTCCGCTGCGATGAGGTCCACGATGGGCGCGGGCACGTCGGAGTCCGCGAGGGTCCCCACCATCTCGGCGACGTCGTCCGGGGGAAGTGGTTCCAGCTCCATCTCGTGAGCGAGCCTCGTCCGATCGAGGTCCGCGACGAAGCGAGCGATGGGACCGCTGCCCGACTCGTCCGTCCGAATCGTGCCTACGACGGCGAGGGGCATCTGCGGCAGTCGGTTCGCGAGATGCGCGAGCAGCATGGTCGTAGAATCGTCCGCCCACTGGAGGTCGTCGAGCACGAGGAGGATCGGCTGCTCCTTCCCCAGGCGCGAGAGAATCTCGACAACGCAGTTGAAGAGGAAGCGTCGCTCTTGTTCGAGCGGCAGCTCCAGCGGTGGGGGCAGATCCGGCTCGGCACGGCGTATCTCGGGAATGAGCCGCGCGATCTCCGGGGCCTCGTCGCCGAGGATCGCCCGGAACCGCTCCGCGCCGAGCATGCGTCGAGCGCCCTCCAGCGCTTCAACGAAGGGACGGTACGGAACCCCGCCGTCGCCGTCTTCGCAGTGACCGACAAACACCAACATCTCCCGCGTCGCTGCCTCCAGGGCCGACTCCTCGGCTAAACGCGTCTTGCCGACACCCGGCTCGCCGCTGATGAGGATGAGGGAACCACGCCCTTCAGCGGCTTCTGTGGTCCTCCGCGCAAGCTCGGCTCGCTCCCGTTCTCGTCCGACGAATTGGGTGCGGTCGCTCCGGACCGCCAGGGAGGAGGAGAGGGCCGACAGTTGACCGGCTTTGATGGCTCTGATGAGCTCCTGGAGCTGCTCCACGAGCAGGGTCATGCCGATGCTCTCGGCGCTGATGAGAGCTTCGTTGGCGAGTTTGAGACCAGCCTCTGAACGGCCGAGATCGGCGAGCATGCGCGCGTAGACGTATTGGGTGTTCGCCTTGAGAGGCGCGGCCTTCAGCGCGCCGCACATGCGCAGAGCCGCTTGGAACTGTTCCTCTGCCTCCTCGTAGCGTTCTAGTGTGACGAGCAACATGCCGAGGAAGTGGGGCACCGGTCCCCATACAGCGAGCGGCGGCACGCCCGTCACGATGTTGAACCGCGTGAAGGGGATGAGTAATTGATGCAGAAGCTCCGCGCGGCGGCGGTCGCCCAAGGCAGCGACGACTTCTGAGAGAAAGGCCAGAGTCTGCACGAATATCAAGTCGCGGGGAATGTCGTCGAAGTCGTGTGCTGCAATGCGATCGAGCTCGGTGCGCGCCTCATCAAGCCTTCCAAGGTCAACCATCCAGAGTGCCAAGCCCGCTCGCGCGGCGACCACCGGTGCATTGTCGACCGCTTGATGAAGGGCGGGCTCAAATCCCGCGAGCACTCCGGTCCAGCGCCAAACGCCGAACATCTGCGTGACGAACCAGGATGAGGCGTCAATACTCCCGACCTGCTGACCCATGACCATTGCTTCCTTTGCCAGCTCCTGTCCCCGCTCGAACCTTCCTTCGGCTATCTCGAACAGCGCCTGAAAAATGAATACGAGCGCGAGGTAGCGCGGCTGTCTCAACTCCCCCGCAAGCGAGACGTACTGCTCCATGGCTGCAATTGCGGCACCTCTGTCCCCCAGCTCAAGCAGATCCATCAGGATCCAGCTGTCGGCCTCCAGCTCCTGTTCCCGATCCCCCGCCTGCCGCGCGAGCCGCTGGATGTCGCGCGCGCCGTCGAGCCGGGCGTGGGTGTCGCCGGTCCAGGTGGCGTACCTGGAGGCGCTCAACGCCACAGAGAGGCTGGTCGGATCTCCCGCACGCTGAGCAAGATCGAGGACTTTCTCGCTCAGCGTTCGCGCCTCCTCTCGCCCAAACGCCCAGAAAAGAGCGACGGCGAGGCGCGCCAGGATTCTCACGAGGAGCGGATTCGGCTCGTCCGGGAGCATACCGACGGCCTCCTTGAGAAAAGAAATCTCAAGGGAACGATCCTCTCGGAGAACCGCAGTGGACCCCAACATCGGTCCGGCGTACAGGAGCGCCGCGTGCCCGAACGTATCTCCGTCCCCGGTTCGCCGTGCACTTTCGAGCGCTTCTTTGAGGGTCGGCTTCGCGGACGGATCGCCCGACTTCCGCTGCGACTCGCCGAGGAGCAGGAGCAGCCGGCTCCGAAGCGCCTCGTCGTCGATCGCCGCCGAGCCAAGCGCGTCGAGCGCCCTGCGGTAGTAGTTGGCGGCCTCCTCGTATGCAAGTTGACTTGCTGCGCGCTCTCCCGCCCCGATCGAATACTCGATGGCCTTTTGAGCATCACCTGCATGCGCTTTGAGGAAGTGCAGGGAGAGTGCGGCCAGATGGGGCGCCAGGTCTTGGGCGTGGAGCTCCTCGAGCGCGACACCTACGCGGTGGTGGAACCGGAGTCGCCTGCTGGCACCGAGCTCTTCATAAAGCGTCTCCCGGATGAGTGCGTGGGTGAACGTATAGCCGTCCGGTGTCGCCGGATCCTCTTCGATCACCCTCGCAGCGATCGCCTGCTCGACCGCGCTCAACAGATCGTCCTCATCGATGTCGGTCGCACGCGCCACGACGTCGAGAGCAAATGCTCGGCCGACGACTGCGCCGAACGAAAGGAGGTTCTTCGTCGCATCCGACAAGCGTGAAAGCCGGCGCGTGATCACATCTCGCACGCTTTCGGGAATTCCGGCTCCAGTCAGCAGAGCCTCGCTCGGGCCCGCCGATTGCACGTCTTCGAGCGCGCCGCTTTCTCTCAGATGACGGACGACCTCGGTGAGGAAGAACGGGTTTCCTTCGGTCCCATCGTGAAGCGCTCGCGCGAGCCCGGAGGGCGCCGTCCCGCCGGCAATTGCCCCGACCAGCTCCGCGACCTCGCGTTCGGCAAGTCCTTCGAGAGAGATTCGCTCGAAGCCCTGGGCCTGCCGCAAATCGGCCAGCATCCCCGCGAGCGGGTGCTCACGTGTGACCTCCGATTCGCGATAGATCCCGACCACCAACAGGCCGGTCGACGACACGCGAAGAAGATGCTTGAGAAGGAGGAGCGTCGGCTTGTCGGCCCAGTGCAGGTCGTCGATGACGAGAATCGTCGGTCGGCGGGCTGCCGTCGTCCCCAAGGCGCCCGTGACCGCCTCGAACAATCGGTATCGCTCTCCTTCAGGATCCCCCTGGATTGGCTCTCGAAGGCCGGGAACACGCCGGCGGAGGTCGGGAACCAGTCGGCTAAGCTCTCCTCCAGCCGCGCCCAACATTTCGGCCAGATCCCTCGGAGCGGCTGCCTCCACGAGCTGCTTAAGGACTTCGACGAACGGCTGATACGGGACGAGCGTGTCCTCGTCGCAGCGTCCGTACAAGACGTTCGCGCCGTCAGTGGAAGCGCCGGCGGCGATCTCGATGGCTAGGCGGGTTTTTCCGATGCCGGGTTCGCCGCTGATGACGACGAGCTTCCCGCGTCCGGCCGAGGCCTCGGTGTACAGGCGCCGGATCCGCTCGAGTTCAGCTACACGTCCGATGAAAGGGGTTCCTTCGGCCTTGAAGAGAACGGGCTGAATTCCGCGAGATCTCAGCGATTCGATCCTCTGAACGATCGCCTTCATGCCGAGCTGGTCCGCGGTCGCCATAGCCTCATCGAGGAGCGTCATCGCCCGGTCGCGATGTACCGCGTTCAGGAGCGCCGCCGCGTAGTCGCATTGGGTCAGGACCGTGAAGGGCCGCGCGCCCATGTCTCTTGTCATCCTGAGCGCGGCCTCGAAGTGGTCGACGGCGTCGCGCGTCCTCCCGAGCGTCGCCGCGAGCTGCCCGAGATGCCGGGCCACCGGACCGAAGCTGGCTAGCGCAGGGGGGCCTGAGACGAGGTTGCGTGTGGCGTAAGGGAGCAGGAGCTCATACAACGTCTTTGCGCGCGAGGTGTCATCAAGAGCGGCACACACCTCGGCCAGGAAGGCGATCGCGTGCAGCCAAGCGAAATCGCGTTGGATCCCCCTGAAATCGTCTTTCGCCAGCCCGTCGAACACGACACGCGCGTCGTCGAGCTTCCCCAGATCGCAAAGGAAGAGCGCCATTGCTGCCCGGGTGGCGGGAATGGGGATGGTCTCGGCCGCCTCGCGCAAGCCGGGCTCCCATTCCAGCAAGCTCCCGTCCACCCGCCATATCATCATCATCTGCGTGCTGAAGAAACCGCCGGAAATGGCCCACATTCCCCCTTCGCCCTGGCCGATGTCGAACGCCCGCCGGGCGTACAAGCTTCCCTCTGCGTACCTCCCCTCCATCGTGGCTTTCGTCGAGGCAAACATCGCGGTGTAGGCCGCGTACTTCGGTTGTCGGACCTCCTCGGCAAGGCGCGCATGAGCTTCTATCTCGTGCTGCGCAGCGCTAGCGTCTCCCAACTGAAGCGAGTCGAAGATGAGCAGCCGGCGGAGCCTCATCTCTTGCTCCCTATCACCGGAATCGCGCGCCAGGCGAAGGGCTTCGCGGCAATCGGTAATCCGATCTTCGACGTTTTCCCCCTGCCAAAATGCGTACCACCTCGCCTCGAGCGCGGCCGCGATCGCCGCAGGATTCCCCGTACGCCGGGCGACTTCTAACGCCTCCTTGCTCATCGGCTCCGCCCGATCCCGAAGATCCTGGCTGTTGGTCCAGTAGAGGGCGACTGCGAGCCTGGCGAGCACCATCACGCGCAGCGCCTCGTCCCGTTGGGGCAAGACGTTCAGCGCTTCCTCGAGTAAGGCGATTTGCGGATGTTCATCTCCTTCGAAAAGGGCAGTGCTCCATTCCGTGCTCCCTACGTACAGCAGTGCGCCACGGGCGATCACCTCCGCTGCAGCGGCAGCGCGCGCGGACGTAACAGCCTGAAGCAGCGTCTCCTTCGCGACAGACTTGTCCCCCGCCTTCGTTTGAGCCTCGCCCAGCGCGAGGAGCAACTCGCTTCGACGTTTTTCGTCGACCGCCGCTGCGCGCCCGAGGACGTCGAGCGCTCGCGCGTAGTGGGTCGCAGCCTCCTCGAAAGCGAGCTGGGCAAGAGCTCGATGGCCTGCCCTCGTCGCGTAGTCAACCGCCCGTTCCAAGTCCCCAAGCGAAGCGGCCTCGACGAAGTGGTAGGCGAGTTCGGCCAGGTAGGGCTCCGGGTCGCGGAGATGAAGCGCCTCCAGCGCCTCGCCGATCTGGCGGTGGAGCCGGAGCCGGCGGCTTGTCGATAGCGCCTCGTACAACGTCTCGCGGATCAGCGCATGCGCGAACGCGTAGCGGTCCGCCGCGCCCGGTTCCTCCTCGATCACGCCGGCGGCTCGCGCCTCTTCGATCGCTTCAAGCAGCCGATCGCCGGAAAGATCGGCGATCCGCTCGAGGACGTCGAGCCCGAACCGGCGACCTGCGACCGATGCGAGCGAAAGCGCTCGGTTGCACGGCTCCGATAGCCGGGACAGCCGGTGCCCGATGACCTCACGCACGCCTTGTGGAATCCCGAATTTCTCGACCGCCAGCTCGGTCCCCCACTCAGCGCCTGGCTCAGGGATGACCCCGCTGTCGCGCAGATGGCGGAGCACTTCTCCCACGAAGAATGGGTTCCCCTCGGTTTCACAATGGATCGCACGAACGAAGTACGGAGGAGGGGCCCTCTCGGCCCATGCGGCGATCATCGGCGTCAATTCGGGCTCCTCCAGTCCGGTCAGCGAGACCCGTTCGAAGGAATGCTCTCTCCGAATGTCCGCGAGCATCTCGCCCAGGGCGTGGTCGGGCGCCACCTCGGCCTCACGAGCGGTGCCGAGGACCAAGAGACGGGCGTCCACTGTTGAGCGAAGGATGTACTTGAGGAGCAGGAGTGTCGGTGTGTCCGCCCAGTGCAGGTCGTCGAGGAGCAGCAAGAGCGGAGACGCTCCCGCCAGCGTCTTCATGAACGAGGCTACGGCCTCGAACAACCGGTAGCGTTCCCCATCCGGATCTCCACGGATCGGCTCCGGAAGGTTCGGTATCCGTTGACCGAGCTCCGGCACGATCCTGGCAAGCTCACCGCCACCGGGCCCAAGCATCTCGCGTAAGAAATCCGGATCAATCACTCCGGCAAGGTGGCGCACGATCTCCACGAACGGCTGATAGGGAACGAGGTTTTCTTCATCGCAGCGTCCATACAGAACGACGGCACCGTCGGAGTGAACGCTTCGGGCGAGCTCCATCGCCATGCGCGTCTTACCGATACCCGGCTCGCCCGTCAGTAGCGCGAATTCGCGTCTTCCACCGGTGGCTCGAACCCAGAGATCGCGAAGCTGCTGGAGATCAGCAGATCGACCCACGAAGACTGGCTGATCGCGCGGCGCCAGCGAAGGCTGCAGTGGAACGATCGACGCCGGCTCGTGGGCCTCCGTGTCGAGCGCATCGTCCGGTTGCCGAACGAGATCGAGCGTTTCCAGCGCCGTCGGTGGACCTTCGCTCTGAAGAGCTGGATGGCAGAGTTCGTAGACCTTTTCCTCCTGAGCCAGACCCTTGAGACGGTGCTCGCCGAGATCGGCAAGTGCAGCGCCGGTGCCGAGCGCCCCACGCACCAGCCCGGCCGTCGTCTGCGACAGCAGGATCTGTCCGCCTCGCGCCAGGGATCTGATCCTGGCGGCGCGGTTCGTGGTGTTGCCCGTGTAGGCGCCGCCCCGAAGCTCCGCCTCCCCCGTGTGAACCGACATACGCACCCGGATCGCGATCTCTTCGGGCCAGGATTCGGCGCCGAACTTGAGCTGGAGGGCTAGTGCACATCCGACCGCATCGGTGGCTCGCTCGAAGACCGAGAACGTGCTGTCCCCTTCGCCTTTCTCCAACAACAGGCGACCGTGGTGACGTTCCACCGCGTCGGCGACGAGTTCGTTGTGGTGCGCCAGCGCACGGCGCATCGCGTCGGGATGACGCTCCCACAGCGGGGTCGATCCCTCGATGTCGGTGAACAGGAAGGTGACGACTCCCGTCGGGAGAGAAGCGGAGCGCCAGGCGGTCAGACGCTCGACGAGCTCGCCGGCCGTGCGTGGACGGCGAGCAGGATCCGTCGCCAGCGCCCGTCGGAGGCCCCGCTCGAGCGGCGCCACGTCTGCGGAAGGGACTCCTTCCCAGACGGGCTCCCCTCCTCGGGGAACCGTTCCACTCAGGAGCGCGTAGGCGGTCATCCCCAGCCCGTAGACATCGGCGGAAGGCGTGGCCGGAGCGCCCGCAGAGACCTCAGGAGCGGTGAAGCCCGGCGTTCCAGTTGTCTCGCCGCTGGTTGCCCCCGTCAAACCCGAGATGCCGAAGTCCACCAGAATCACGCGCCCGTCGGGTCTCAAGATCAGGTTCGCCGGCTTCACGTCCCCGTGAACGATCGGCGGATCGTGCGCATGAAGGTGGTCGAGCGCGGCAGCCGCCTGCTCCAAGTAACCGGCGACCGCCGAGAACGAAAGGCCCGGATCACCTTGGCGTTCGAGGAGGCGTTCGAGGTTCTCCCCCTCCACCCAGTCCATCACGAGGTAATAGCGGTCGCGGACGAAGAAATCCTCACGCACGAGCGGCAAACCGGCGTGCGGTCGGAGTCCCAGGAGGATCCGCGCTTCGGACAGCAGCGCCTGCCGGTCGGCCTGCGAGCCGGCTCGTCGCACCTTGAGCGCGACCGGACGGTCGTGCTGCCGGTCGACCGCGCGAACGACGTGCCCCTGGCCGCCGCGCCCGATGACTTCGATGGGCTCGTAGCGAGAACGGATGAGCCGAGCCACTACGTGCTCGTTCCGGGGGATCGCTCCGCTCGAAGATCTGCGATGGTGACGGCGCCGCGCCGGACCGCCTCGTTCGCCAGACGGACGCGTCGACGCTCGCCGTCCTCGTGGATCCCGAACTTGTCGTAGAGATGAGCCAGGTGCTGCTTGATCGCTGCCTCGGTCACGACGAGAACCTCGGCGATCTGCCGGATCGAGGCGGGCTCGGTGAACACGTCCCCGGTCAGGACGGGACGGCATAGCGCGAGAAGGATCTCGCCTTCCCGGCGGGTCAGGTCGGGAACCCCCTCGGCCGCCTCGGTCACCGTCAGCGGGCTAAGCGAGCCGTCGGGGCGATACACAAGCCGCGTCTTGCCGACGCGGACCTCGTCGCCGGCATAGAGGGTGTGCTCGCTCCAGATGCGCTGGCCGTTTACGAACGTGCCGTTGCGAGACCCGAGGTCCCGCACGCACCAGCCGGCCTGGTAGCGCTCGAAGACGGCGTGGAGCCGCGAGGCGGTCCGGTCGGACGCGATTGGGACGTCGTTGGTGGGGGCCTTGCCGACGGTGACCCGCTCCGCGTCCAGCGCAACGAGCTCAGGGCCGGTCGGTCTCCACACCTCTAGATATGCCGGCAACCATCCCCCTATCCGAAAAGTAAGCCAATCGGGCAGGGAAGACAAGACCTAACTATTTGGCAAGAAAAGCCACGCCACGGCCCGACAGAAGCCTGTCTCTGCGGTGATTCCGGAGCGTAGAGCCTCTCGCCGATGATCAGCCTCGCAGGATCAATAGAGAGGAGGAATCGTGAGACCGAAACTGCTGGCCTTCACCGCTCTCGTCGCCGTCACGTCCGCGCTCCTGCTGGTTCCCGCCGGGACGGGCATCGCTCGCACGCCGGAACAGGAGATCTGGCCTGCCTTCTACGAAGGCGACGTCCGCTACGTGATGATGGGTCCCTCGGGCAACAGCGATAACTCCAACCAGCTGTGGTTCGAGTGCTTCGGGCTCGGGCCTGATCGCAGCGCGAAGACGCCGACGGGGCCGGCGCTGTATTCGTTGTTCATCCCCGGAGCAACCCAGATGGGCTGCACGGATCAGCCCGACACGTTTATGGACATGGTTTTGACCGCCGTGCCGGGCGATCCCGATTACAAGGCACACGTCACCGGAATCGATTGCGTTGCGGGCTCGAACTTCCCCGCTGCCGGCAAGCGGTACACGTCCGAAGCGGCCGTCGACGCAGGGATCTCGGCCGGCGAGCTGGAGTGCTTCGCTCCGTACAGCCAGTTGTCCCCCGTCGTGCCCGAGTAGGAGGTCTCAGACATGGATACCGCCAGAGCACCCGCCTTCCCCCTCGAGGTCCCCGCACGCGAAGTCGCGAACGAGGCCACGGGCTGGGCGGTAAAGGCGTTGGCCTGGGAGCGCTGCCTCGACCATCTGAGGGCTCACGTGGATCGGGCTGACGCCGTGGAGTGTGACGCAGTAGACGGGAATGTTCCAATAAAGGCACGAGACCCGAAGGAGGACACGATGATCGGACGGAGGATTCTCGAGACCGCAAGGCTGGCACGGCTCCGCTACGTCTTGAAGAGGCGTTCGTTGATCGCAGGTCTGGCAATCGCTTCATTGGCTCTCGGGCTGCTCACCGCCGGAGTGAGCGCGAGCGACGCCGCCGCCGCCGCCGCGAAGGCAGTGCTCCATGACGGCAAGGATCGCAAGGTCGCCGTCGTCAAGTTCATCCAACAGGGCGACAAAGTGCTGGTAAAGGCGGAGGCCGCCTTCGCCACAGACCTGACGCCGGGCTTCAAGGGCTTCCACATCCACGCGGTCGGCGTGTGCGCGGCACCCTTCACCTCTGCCGGCGGGCATTACGTCGGCGAGGGAACGACGCACGGAGATCACGATGGAGACATGCCGGTCCTTCTCGTGATGGATGACGGGACCGCTTCGTCGAGGTTCAAGACCGACCGCTTCTCTGTTGAGGACCTCATCGGCCTTGCGGTGATCGTGCACGCCGGTGCCGACAACTTCGGCAACGTCCCGACCGGAACCGGCGCCACGCAGTACACGCCCAACTCCACCGGGACGACGAACGACACCGCGACCGGGCTGACCGCGAACACCGGCAACGCCGGTGGCAGGCACGCGTGCGGCGTGATCGACGAGTCCGACTAGCGTGTGAGGGTTGGAGTCGCGATGAAGCGTCGAGGAGATTGGACGAGCGGTCGGCTCGAACGGCTGGCCTCTCGAGGAGCAGCGATGCTGACCGTCGGCGCTCTTCTATCCGCATGCGGCGGCGGTGCGCCTCCGAAGGCACCGGCCGGCCCGCAGGGCCGGGTAGCGTTCGTGAGTTCTCGAGACGACGCCAACCCGAGCTGCGCGCGCATGGCGCCGAACGAATGCAACACCGAAATCTACATCATCAACGCCGACGGCTCGGGGGTCGTAAGGATCACGAACTCGCCGGGGCGAGACGAGGCTCCGGTTTGGTCACCCGACGGGAGAATGCTCGCCTTCATCCACGTCGGCACCGACACGAAGCCGGAGCCTGGCGAGGTCGTCGTCGTGAGCCCGGACGGCACGGGCCGCAGGAGCCTCGGGCCCTACAGCTTCATCGGCGGTCCAGGCGCCGCCCTCGCATGGTCGCCAGACAGCACGAAGGTGGCTTGGGCCGAGCACGAGCTGGCATTCCACGTGGCCAACGCGGACGGATCCGGGCGAGACCGCTTCGCGAAGAACCTACCCACCTATGGACCGGCCGGCTGGATGGGGGGCGAGTTCTGGTCTCCCGCCGGAACAAGGGTCGCGTTTGCGTCTGAAGGTTCTTTCTATCTCGCCGACGCAAACGGGGCACGTAGGAACGTGCTCATCCGGAAGCTCGAAGATAACGAGGCGATCTGGGCCTGGTCGCCGGACGGAACCACCATCGCCTACACCCAAGGATCCGGGACCTACCTCGCGAAGGCAGACGGCACCGGCGCAACCCGAATCCTGAACGCTCCAGTCACCATCGGGCATGAAGGAGAGCCGGGCCTGACGTGGTCACCTGACGGGACGCGACTCCTGCTCCAGCGCGACGGCGACCTTTCCATTGTGACCACGGATGGATCAATGAGGAAGCTCACCACCGGTCCTGAATTCGACGTCTTCCCGTCGTGGTCCTCGGATGGTTCTGGGATCCTTTTTGTACGCGCAACGCTCGACAGTAACGGACAGGAACTCACCGGTGAGGCGCTGTACACGATCAAACCAGATGGGTCCGGACTTCGCCTCATGACGAATAGCACCCGTTCCGGCGCCTGGTCGCCCGACAGCCGATGGATCGCCTACGAAAGCGATGATGACATTTGGATCATCAAGCCCGACGGATCAGGCAAGAAGAACCTGACACGAAGCCCCGGAACCGATTGGGGCTTCGCCTGGTCGCCGGTGGTGCGGTGATGCGCCGCTTCGCGTTGTGCGCTATCGCTCTCGCCCTTGTCGGCTGCAAAGGAGAGGGTTCAACCCACGGCCGCAAGGCCGACCGGGCGCATCCTGTTTGCTCAACAGGACGATGCGGGGCCGACCGTCCCTTCTCAAGGAGGTGTCGTTGCAACCACCGCCGTCTACGCAGCGTGCACCTCGCCGGCGACGTACTCCGAGCTCACGGAAGGCTCCCACACACGGTTCGAGTGAAGGCGACCGATCCGGCCGGCAACACGGACGCGACCGCGGGAACGCAGTCCTGGACCGTCTATTTCACGGCTCCCGAGACACAGATTTCCTCGGGGCCCACCGGGACCGTGACGTCGACCAGTGCCACGTTCGAGTTCACCTCGAGCGAGTCCGGGTCCGTCTTCGCCTGCTCGCTCGACGGGGCCGTTCTTCTCGACGTGCCTGTCGTCCAAGACGTACACCGATCTCGCGAACGGGTCTCACACATTCAGCGTCAAGGCGTCGGACGCCGCTGGTAACAGCGACGCCACCCCCGCTGTGCGCACCTGGACGATCGGGAGCGACCCCGTTCCTACATCTGCAGATTTGTCTCTGACGATGACTGCTCCGTCGTCGGCCGCCAAAGGAACAAACATCACCTACACGATCATCGTGACCAACCTCGGACCCGCGACGGGCACGGGAATCACGGTTACCGATACGCTCCCGAAGGAGACCGCCTTCAAGAGCGCGACGTCCACGCAAGGAAGCTGCAGCACCGTGCGCGGCAAGGTGACGTGCACGGTCGGGACGCTGCCCTCGGGCTCGAGTGCGACCATCACGATCGTGGCAAAAGCCCCGAACAAAGCCGGCACGCTCTCGAACGCCGCGACCGTGACGGCGCAAGAGTCTGATCCAGACGCGACGAACAATTCCAAGACGGCCGTCACCACGGTCGCTTGAGCCTGGAGCGACAAACAAGGGGCGGGCCCGAAGGCCCGCCCCTCTGATTCCTGAAGCCGCGACTTAGAACTCGTCGTGCCCCATGCCGCCGCCGGGCATTCCGCCCGGCATGGCCGGCGTCTTCTCGGGCTTCTCCGCCACGACCGCCTCGGTCGTGAGGAACAGCGCCGCGATGGACGCGGCGTTCTGAAGCGCCGAGCGCGTCACCTTCGCCGGGTCGATGACCCCGACCTTGAACATGTCCACGTACTCGCCCGTGTCGGCGTTGAGGCCGAACCCCGGATCGAGCTGGCGGACCTTGTCCACGATGACGCCGCCTTCGAGGCCGGCGTTGTGCGCGATCTGCTTGAGCGGCTCCTCGAGCGCCCGCCGAACGATCAGCGAGCCGGTTCGCTCGTCACCTTCGAGATCGAGCTTGTCGAGGGACTTCTGCGCCTGCAACAGCGTCACGCCACCACCGGGCACGATGCCCTCTTCCACCGCGGCCTTGGTCGCCGAGACGGCGTCCTCGATGCGGTGCTTCTTCTCCTTCAGCTCGACCTCGGTGGCCGCGCCGACCTTGATGACCGCGACGCCGCCGGCCAGCTTGGCCAAACGCTCTTGCAGCTTCTCGCGGTCGTAGTCGGAATCGGTCTTCTCGATCTCGGCCTTGATCTGATTGATCCGGCCTTTGATCTGCTCGGCGTCCCCGCCGCCCTCGACGACCGTCGTCTCGTCCTTGGTGACGACGACCTTGCGAGCCTTGCCGAGCATGTCGAGCGTGGTGCTCTCGAGCTTCAGGCCGACCTCCTCGGAGATGACCTGACCGCCGGTGAGGATCGCGATGTCCTGGAGCATGGCCTTGCGCCGGTCGCCGAAGCCGGGAGCCTTCACCGCGACGGAGCGGAACGTGCCGCGGATCTTGTTCACGACCAGGGTCGCGAGGGCCTCGCCCTCGACGTCCTCGGAGATGATGACGAGCGGCTTGCCGGACTGCATGACCTTCTCGAGGATCGGGAGCAGG
>JBBDRM010000104.1 GCA_040905475.1 Actinomycetota bacterium | reverse complement strand
GACGGCGGCCGAGCGCGAGACCCTTCTCGCTCGCCGCGCCGAGATCCGCGAGCGAGGCGGCGCGCTGGCGGCGCAGCACGATGCACGCGAAGCCGAGCGCGTCGAGATCGACGAGAAGCGCTCGCTCCTGGAGCACACCGAGGCGTCGTGCCCGCTCTGCGGCCAGGAGCTGACCGCCGCCCATCGCAAACAAGTGAAGGCCGGATTCGCCGCGAAACTCAAGGAGCTCGTCGAAGCCGCGGCCGCCGCCGGCAAGGAGCAGAAAGCTCTCGAGTCCGAGCTCAGGAGGATCGAGAAGCAGGACGCTGCGCTGCGCACCGCACTCCAGCGTCGCGAGATGCTCGCCGGACAGGCGGCGAAACTCGGCCAGCAGCTGGAGCAGCTCGGCACGGCAAGGTCCAAGATCGAGACCGATCGGACGACTGCGGCCGAGATCTCCCGACGGCTTCGCTCGGACGACTACGCGGCGGGGGAGCGCGAGAAGCTGGCGCGCGTCCGCGAGGAGCTCGGGCGCGTCGGTTTCGACCCCGACGCTTACGCGACCTTGAAGGACCTGGTGCGCGCCGCACGGGACGCCGAGCGTGCGATCGCGGCCGCCCGGCGCGCGGAGATGACCTTGAACGCCACCCGCAAGGAGGCCCTGGCGGCCGAGAAGCGCGCCGTCCGTGCACGGAAAGCTCACACCCAGGCCGAGAAGGATCTCGCAGCGATGGGGGAGCGGCTGGTCGAGCTGCCTGCGCTCCTCGAACAGCTGACGGCGGCCGAGCGCGTGAGAGCCGACGCCCAACAGCGCTACGAGGAGGCGGGCCGGACACTCGGCGCGACCGCTCACGGGCTTGAAGCCCTCGACGCCAAGGAGGCCGAGGCGGCCAAAACGCGCGCGGCCCTCGCCGCCAGCAAGCGGACCGCCGGACTGTACGACAAGCTCGGGAAGGCGTTCGGGCGAGACGGGATCCCCGCGCGGATCATCGGGAACGCCATCCCGGACCTGCGCATCGAGGCCAACCGGTTGCTTGGGCTACTCACGGACGGCCAGCTCAGCGTCTCGATCGACCCGGTCCGGGAGACCAAGTCCCGCAGCATGAAGGAGACCCTCGAGGTCACGGTCTTCGACGCGCTCGGCGGTAAGCGACCATACGAGATGTACTCCGGCGGCGAGCGGCTCCGAATCGATTTCGCCCTTCGCGTGGCGCTCTCCCGGCTCCTGGCGAACCGAGCCGGCGCCCGGCTCGAAACGCTGGTGGTGGATGAGGGGTTCGGCACCCAGGACGCCGAGGGTCGTAGCAGGCTCCTCGAGGCGATCCTGAAGGTCCGCACCGAGTTCCGAACAGTGCTGGTCATCACCCATATCGACGAGCTGAAGGAGCACTTCCCGGTGCGGATCGAGGTCAGGAAGGACCCCGAGCGGGGCTCTCTGGTCACCGTGGTCTGACCTGGGAATACCCGAGCCCACACGGGCGTTGCGGCGACTCCCGGGCTGGGGTATAAAGCGCGGGCCTCGACCGAATGAGAGGAGCAAGGGGTGCGGGACGAGGAAGAAGAGTCCGTAGGCGAGACGAGTCTCGAAGAGCTGCTCGCCCGCCGGACGGAGGACAAGGCCGCCGAGGAGGAGGAGGAGTCTCTCCTTGATCTCCAGCGCGGCGATGAGCGCTCCGAGACTCTCCCGATCAAGGTCCTGCCGCAGCAAACCAACGAATTCACCTGCAGGAACTGCTTCCTGGTGAAACACAAGAGCCAGCTCTCGGACAAGAAGAAGATGATCTGCCGGGACTGCGCGTCCTAGCCATCCCCCGTGAAACCCGACGCCTGGCGCCTGCGTACGCGCCTCGCAGCAGCAGTCCTATCCGGTGGCTTGCTGTTCTGTGCGTTCCCGCCCGTCGACATCGGATGGTTCGCGTTCGGTGCCTTGATCCCATTGCTTCTCGCGCTGCGGGGCGCGCCAGGAAGGTCCGGCTTCCTGGTCGGGTTCGTCTTCGGGCTGGCGTTCTTCGGGCCGCTGATCTGGTGGATCTCCTTGTTCGGATTCCTCGCGTGGGGCGCGCTCGTGGCGTTGCAGGCGACGGCCACGGGCTTATTCGGCTGGTTCGCTGCGTGGTCGTCTCGATCGCCGGCCGGCAGGCTCCTCGGAGTGCCGCTGATGTTTACGGCGGCCGAGATCCTCAGGACGGCCGTTCCGTTCGGCGGCTACGCGTGGGGTGGCCTCGGCTACACGCAATACCAGGATGGTCTGCTGCTGCCGCTGGCCCGGATCGGTGGCGTACACCTGGTCACGCTCGCGTTCGTCGTCATCGGAGCGCTTCTCGCACAGGTGGTTTCGTCCGGGCGGATATGGCGGCGCGCGTTGGCGCTCGTCCTTGCCGGCGGCGCCGCGATCGGCCCACTGTGGTTGCCGCTCGGTCTCGCCGGATCGTCACGGGGCACACTCGACGTCGCGCTGGTCCAGGGCAACGTTCCCGAAGGCTCGTTCTCCGGTTTCGCCGACCGGGTCGGCCGGAGCGGGCCCGAGGACTTCGCCATCATCGACAACCACATCCGCGCAACGGAGCCCCTCGCAACCGACCCGCCCGACCTCGTGGTGTGGCCCGAGAACTCTATCGACCGCGACCCATTCACCAATCCCGCGATCGGGCTGCGGCTCGAGGAACTGATCCGCAGCGTCGGCGCGCCGTTCATCGCCGGCGCGATCCTCGACGGCAAGGACGGCAAGGGATTCCGCAACGTGAACATCCTTTATTCGTCCTCGGGCCAGGCGGAAGCCACCTACGACAAGATCCACCTCGTCCCGTTCGGTGAATACGTGCCCTTGCCGGCATTGCGGCGATACGTCTCGGCGCTCGAGCAGATCCCCGAGGACGGGATCCCGGGAGCGGCGCCGGTCGTGTTCGACATCGACGGAGCGAGGATCGGAACGGTGATCTGTTTCGAGTCGACGTATCCTCGTCTCGTCCGAGAGTTCGTCGAGGACGGCGCCGAGGTCATCGTGGTGACGACGAACAACGCGTCGTTCCGCCGCAGCCCTGCCGCGCGCCAGCATGTTCAGATGAGCGCGATGCGTGCCGTGGAAGAGGGGCGATGGGTGTTGCACGCGGCGATCTCGGGGATCACAGCGGTCATCGCGCCCGACGGGCGGATCGTCGAACGCACCGGCGTGTTCGAAGAGTCCGTGGTGCGTCGCGAGGTCCAGCGAACCGGCGCCCGTACCGTCTACGGCCGGTTCGGCGAGCCGATCGAGCTCGGGCTGGGGGGTCTCGGGGGAGTGGCAGTCATCGTCGTGTCCGCTCGTAAGGTGGGCGCCCGGCGCAGCCGCCGATACGAGAAGGTCGAGGTCGAGCTCTGGGGTGCAGAGGACGCGCTCCATCGCTACGTCGACCCCGTCCAGGTCAAGGAGGTCCCGGGGGTCCGCCCGCCAGACCCGACCTCGCCGCCGCCGTCGACCACCGACCCCGCGGACGAAGCGTGAGAGCGCTCGTGATCCTCCCGACCTACAACGAGGCGGGCACGATCGCCGCGGTGATCGAAAAGACGCTCGCGTCGACCCCCGAAGTCGACATCCTCGTCGTCGACGACGCATCACCCGACGGCACCGGCGAGATCGCCGATCGGATCGCGATGGGGGAGTCGCGCGTCCGTGTGATGCATCGTTCCGCGAAAGGAGGTCTCGGGCCGGCGTATCTCGCGGGGTTCCGTGACGGACTCGACCGGGGATACGACGCGCTGCTCGAGATGGACTCGGACCTCTCGCACGATCCCGCGGACGTCGCCCGTCTCGTCGCGGGCGCGACGAACGCCGATCTCGTGATCGGTTCGCGATACGTCCCGGGCGGCAGCACCGTGAACTGGAGCCGGTTCCGCCGGATCCTCTCACGCGCCGGAACCTTGTACGCCAAAGGGATGCTGGGGTTGCCGCTCAGCGATGCGACGAGCGGGTTCCGCTGCTATCGGCGCGCGGTCCTCGAGTCGATCCCCCTCCACGCGATCGGGTCGGAGGGCTATGCGTTCCAGATCGAGATGGCGTGGCGGACGTGGACGCTCGGCTTCCGGACGGTCGAGATCCCCATCGTGTTCACCGAGCGCCGACAGGGCGCGTCCAAGATGTCGCGGCGGATCGTGTTCGAAGCGTTGTGGCGTGTCTTCGGGTGGGCGGTCCGACGCACCCGACCCCCGAAACACCCGCACGAGCGCAGCGTCGTTCGTGATCGATAGGCGTCGACCAAGACGACCGTGCTTCCGGTTCACTTCGTGCCGCAGTGTGAGTACAATCCGGGCAGGTCTGGGGGGATGGCCTGGGGGGTAAGGAGTAGCGCATGAGTCTCGGCGGGAGCCGTTCTTCATCGCTCAGCCTTTACTACCAGCTCGTCGAGCTTCAACGGAAAGTCCCTCAGGAACGGGTCCGTCCGAAGAGCGTTCTCGGTGACCCAGAGGCCGGGCTTCGCATCCAGCTCCTGCGCGCCGGCGCCGCTTGGCTGATCGGCTGGGCCTCGCTGATGGTCCTCATGAGCTGGGTCCGGTAGAGCGGCCCACGAACAAGCCGTCATGAGCCCGGCCCCGGCCCCTTTCGTCTAACGCCCATAATCCTCCTTACGTTAACTTGATAGATCACGGCAGGTCGGGGGCCCGACCAGGACGAGCGCTCCCCGCTCGTCCCGCTCGTAGACTGCTCGCCATGGGCAGGCTCGGCCGTCTGGCTCCGTTCCTCGGGGACGCTTCTGGGGCCGTGGCCGACCTCGGCGTCCTGGTACCGATCGCTACGGCGCTGATCTTGACCAATGGATTGGACGCAGGGACGGTGCTGGTCGGAGCCGGCGCCCTGTACATCGCTGCTGGCCTCTATCTCCGTGTCCCCGTGCCCGTTCAACCGATCAAGGCAGCGGCCGCTATCGCGATCGCCCGGGATCTTCCCCCGGCGACCATCGCCGCAGCCGGCGTCGTGCTCGGTCTGATCCTGCTGGGGCTGTCGGCGACCGGCGCTGCCCGATGGCTGGCTCGCGTCTTCACGACGCCGATCGTGAGGGGTCTGCAGCTCGGCGTAGGCCTCCTTCTCATCGCGAGCGCCCTTCGGTTGCCCCAACGGCCGGTGCCGACGACGACCTGGACGGTGGCGGCCGTGTGCCTCGTGCTGCTGGTGGTCGCTGCGCGCAGGCGGAACTGGCCCATGGCCCTCGCGATCGTCGCCGGCGGCATCGCCTGGTCTCTCGCTACCAGCCCGCACGCGATCGCTCTACGGCCGGAGCTCTGGCGGCCGAGCATCCTCGGCGACGCATTCCGCCCGGCGGTCCTGTGGTCGGCGTTCACCGTGCTCGTCATCCCACAGATCCCGCTTACGTTCGGCAACGCCGTCGTAGCGCTCACGGATCTCGAGCATCGGTTCTTCGGTGCCCGTGCCCGCCGGGTTACGCCTGCCCGCGTCGGACTGTCGTGCGGGCTCGCGAACGTGGTCGCCGGCAGCCTCGGAGGGATGCCCATGTGCCACGGATCGGGAGGCCTGAGCGCCCATTATCGGGCCGGCGCACGGTCGTACCGCATGAACCTTCTCATCGGGGTGCCGCTATTGATCCTGGGCCTGGGGTTCGGCGCGACGGCCTTCTCGCTGCTCGCTCTCATCCCCGTGGCCGTGCTCGTAGGGTTGCTCGCGTTCACCGGGGTGATGCATGCGCTCCTCGTCCTGGATCTCCGGCGCTACGAGCTCGGCGTGGCCGTCGCGATGGGTGTCGTCGGTTTGTGGACGTCCAACCTCGCCATCGCGCTGGCTGTCGGCGTGGGCCTCGTCTGGCTCCCCTCTCTGCTGGGCCGATCGCGCGGGCACGTAGATGCGTCGCGCCGGCCGGTACAGTGAGCGAGTAATGGCCGTTCGCATCGAGAAGCTCGACACGACCACCGTCGTCACGATCGACCGCCCCGAAGCGATGAACGCGGTCGACGCGGCGACGGCGCAGGGCCTTGAGGGCGCGGTGCGCGCGTTCGACGCGGACGAGACGGCGCGCGTGCTCGTCCTAACCGGCGCCGGCGGGAAGTCGTTCTGCGCGGGCGCCGACCTGAAGGCGCTCGACCTCATGGGCCGTCCGGGCTCGGCGGAGTCGGGCCCGATGGGGATCTCGCGGCTGGAGGTCTCGAAGCCCACGATCGCCGCGATCGGCGGCTACTGCTACGCCGGCGGCCTCGAGCTCGCGTGCTGGTGCGACTTCCGCGTCGCCGACGACACGTCGACGTTCGGGGTGCTGAACAGGCGGTGGGGCGTTCCGCTCATCGACGGCGGGACGCAGCGGCTGCCGCGCATCGTCGGGCTCGGCAATGCCCTCTACCTGATCGAGACGGGCGCGAAGATCGACGTCGGCACGGCGCTGCGGATCGGGCTCGTGCAGGAGATCGTTCCCGCCGGGACCCATCTCGAGCGCGCGCTGGAGCTGGCGACGCACCTCGCGGCCTACCCGCAGGCGTCCCTCGTCGCCGACCGCGCATCCGCCCTCGCAGCCGACGGGATCGACGCGGAAGCCAAGCGTGGTGAGGCGACGCTGGCGGACCTCGATATGGTCGCCGGGCTCGAGCGGTTTCGTACCGGCGACCGCCCCGCTCCCCCATCGGGACGGTCTTCGCCATGATGTTCCGGCTGCTCATCCCCTTGCTGGTGATCTTCTTGATCGGGCTGTGGGTGCGCACGATCATCGACATCATCAAGGGTCAGGACTACCGCTTCCGCGCCGGAAACCAGATCGTGTGGCTGCTCGTGGTGATCCTGCTCCCGATCGTCGGCGTACCGCTCTACTGGATCATGGGCGCGCCCGAGCGGGGCTGACCCGGCTCAGCTCTTCAGCTCGATCCAGATCGCGTTCGCGACCGCGTAAGGCTCACCGCTCTGATCGAAGACGGCGCTCTTCGCGTAGAGCTTGCGGCCCTCGCGACCGGTCGCCCATGACGCGGTGATGTACCGCTCACCGGCGATGGCCGGACGGAACACTGAAGCCGAGAGCCGCCCGAGCAGGCCGATCCCCGCGTCCGGGTATGCGTAATGCGTGGACCATCCCGTCGGGCAGTCGAGTGCCGCCCAGACGATCTCGGGAAAAACGACCCCGTTCTCGTCCGCGTCTATCGGGTCCGGCGTCCACGGCGCGGCCGCGATCCCGCCCGGCAATTCGCCGGGGAAGACGCGCAGTCCATCGCCGGGCTCACGTTCGGGCCCGCAGACGAAACACATCGGGAATGCGTGGTTGTGGAAGCCTTCGAACGCGGCCGCTGCGCGCTCGGCGTCGGCGAGCGAGATCGCACCCGGGATCGCGATGTCGACATCCGCCGCGCGGGCTTCGATCACGGCCTCGCCGCTGTGGACGGCGACCAGCGTCCCGTCGGAGCGTTGCTCGACTTCCATCGGGGTGTCGAGGGGCGGCGGCTTCCTGAGCATCACCTCGGACGGGCCCGGCATCAATGCGCCGAGCAGGCCGCAGGAGTAACCCCCGTTCCCGGACTCGGGCGGCCCGCGGAAGCGCCGGTCGATGACGATGCGGACGGACACGACGCTAGATGGAGGGCTTCTCGGCCGGGCCGGCCTGGTCCGCCGCGTGCTCCGGCTCAACCGCCTTCGGGTACCAGCGCGGGACGAGGTTCCGTGCGGCGCGGGCCTCGTCGGGCCGGCTGATCGGGGTCGTGTGCGGCGCCGTCTTCAACGTCTCGAGATCGGTGTCGATCTCGCGATCGATGGCGATGAACGCTTCGGCGAACGCGTCGAGGGTCTCGACGGCCTCGGTCTCGGTGGGCTCGACCATCATGGCCTCGTCGACGATCAGCGGGAAGTACACGGTGGGCGCATGGAAGCCGTAGTCGAGCACGCGCTTCGCGACGTCCATCGCCTTCGCACCGCGGGCCTTCTGCTTGCGGGCGCTCAGCACGAACTCGTGCATCGGCTGCGCCGGAAAGGCGAGATCGTAGGTTCCGCGCAGACGGTGCGCGAGGTAGTTCGCGTTGAGCACGGCGCGCTCGGCAACGTGACGCAGACCGTCGGACCCCAGCGTCCGGGCATACGACGAGGCACGGACCAGGATCCCGAAGTTCCCCCAGAAGGTGTGCATCCTCCCGATCGAGCGCTGGTCGATGGCGCCCCACCGGTAGCTCCGCGTTGCGTCGTCGTAGACGGGGCGCGGGCCCGGCAGGAATGGGACGAGCCGCTCGGAGACGGCCACCGGCCCGGCGCCTGGCCCTCCTCCGCCGTGCGGCGTGGCGAAGGTCTTGTGCAGGTTCATGTGGACGATGTCGAAGCCCATGTCGCCGGGCCGCGTCCGGCCGAGGATCGCGTTCAGGTTCGCCCCGTCGTAGTAGAGGAGCCCGCCGACCGAATGGATCGCGGCGGCGATGCGCTCGATGTTCTCCTCGAAGAGGCCGAGCGTGTTCGGGTTCGTGATCATGAACCCGGCGACGTCGTCGCCCACCATCCGCTCGAGCGCGTCGACGTCGACGAGCCCGCGCGAGTCGGACGGGACCTCCTGGGTCTCGTAGCCCGCCAGCGTGACCGAGGCGGGGTTGGTGCCGTGCGCCGAGTCGGGGATGATCACGCGCCGGCGATTCTGCCCGTTGTACTCGTGGAACGCGCGCATCAGCAGCAAGCCGGTGAGCTCGCCGTGGGCGCCGGCAGCAGGCTGGAACGTCACCCCCGACATCCCCGTGATCGCGCAGAGCGCGTGCTCGAGCTCGACGAGGAGCTGAAGCGCGCCTTGCGTCTGCGATTCGGGCTGAAGCGGGTGAATGCGCCGGAACCCGGCCATGGCCGCCGCGTCCTCCGCGAGCTTGGGGTTGTACTTCATCGAGCACGAGCCGAGTGGGTAGAAGCCGGTGTCGATGCCCCAGTTCCGCTGCGAAAGGCGCGTGTAATGGCGGACGAGCTCGTTCTCGGAGACCTCGGGAAGCAGGGGCGCGGCTCGACGCCGCATCGCCTCGGGGATGGCGTCGGCCCGCGCCGACGGGACGTCGAGCGCGGGCATCCGGCCGGCGCGGCGCCCCGGGCGTGACCGCTCGAAGACCACCTGCTCCTCCGCGAGCGCGAGCCTTGGCGGCGACGGTCGGGCGGTCACGCCTCCTCCTTGCAGGCTCGGGCGACGGCTTCGGCGAGACCGTCGATCTCCTCGCGAGTGCGCCGCTCGGTCACGGCGACCAGCAGCGCGTCGTCCAGGTCGCGCCCCGGAAGGTACCGAGTGAGCGGCACGCCGGCGAGGTAGCCGTCGGCGGCGGCACGCTCGCACACACGCACCGGATCGGCGGGGAGACGAACGGCGAACTCCTTGAAGATCGGCGCGTCGAATGCGGGTCGCGCGCCGGCGACTTCGATCAAGCGATCACGGCAGTACCGAGCCTTGGCGAGGCACGTATCGCCGAGCTCCTTCAACCCTTGTGGCCCCAGCCAGGCGAGCGCGACCGACGTGCCGAGGGCGTTCAACGTCTGGTTGGTGCAGATGTTCGACGTCGCCTTCTCGCGGCGGATGTGCTGCTCGCGAGCCTGCAGCGTGAGCACGAACGAGCGGCGACCCTCGCGGTCCACGGTCTCCCCCACGAGGCGTCCCGGGAGGCGGCGCGCGTCCTCGCGGCGGCAGGCGATCACACCGACGTACGGTCCGCCGAAGTTGAGGTGATTGCCGAACGGCTGCCCTTCGGCTACGACGATGTCGGCCCCGAGCGCACCGGGAGCCTCGAGCACGCCGGCCGACGTGAGGTCGAAGTGGACGATGAGCTTGGCGCCCCGTTCGTGCGCGATCTCGGCGAGCGTCGAGACGTCCTCGAGGCCGCCGAGGAAGCTCGGGTGCTGAACCGCGATCGCCGCCGCGCCGTCGGCGAGCCGCCTGGTCGCGTCGAGGTCCGCGCTTCCGCCGCTCCCCCACCCCGCCTCCCGTATCTCGAGGCCGGGCCCGCGGGCGGCCGTGCGAAGCACGTCGACGTAGAGCGGGTTGACGCAGCCGGCGAGCACCACGGCTTTACGTCCGGTGGCGCTCGTGGCCATGTGGACCGCCTCGCCGAGCGCGCTCCCCCCGTCGTACAGAGAGGCGTTGGAGATCTCGAGTCCGGTCAGCTCGGAGATCATCGTCTGGTATTCGAAGAGCGCCTGGAGCACGCCTTGCGAGACCTCCGGTTGGTACGGCGTGTACGAGGTCGCGAACTCGCCCCGACCGAGCAGCGGCCAGACCATCGATGGGACGTGGTGGTCGTACGCTCCCCCGCCGAGGAAGCAGACCAGCTCGTCGGCCGAGCGGTTCCGCGCGGCGAGCACGCCGAGCTCGCGCAGGACCTCGATCTCGGTGTGGCCCTCGGGCATGTCCAGCGCCTGCTCGTAGCGCAACGAGGGCGGGATCATGGTGAACAGGTCGTCGACGGACGCCAGGCCGAGCACATCGAGCATGGCGCGGACGTCGGCGTCTGTATGCGGCGCGAATTCCAGGAAGGACCCCCTAGGCTTCGGCGCATTCTACCGACCGAAAGCTCGAGGGCTCTGTTTCGGCTATCTGCTCAAGGAACCCCGGCCTTCGAGGCCGTATTTCGCGAGGAGCTGCACGTAGTCGCGCTGGTAGAAGATCTTGACGTTGACGTCAGGGTAGAGCTCGCGCAACCGTCGCACTTTGCGGTTCTTCCGCGTCACGAGCTTCTGGCTCATCGTCGTGACCTCGATGTACATGTCGAAGTCCGGGAGATAGAAATCCGGAGTGAAGCGCTTGGTGACGTTGCCTTCCTCGTCCCATTCGACGTCGAACGAGCGCGGCTCGTACTCCCAGACGATCTCGTAGAAGTCGAGCAGGCGAGCGTATTGGCGCTCGCTGATGTGCGCGAAGTCGGTGCGGTCGCTCGGAAGGTCGTCGGGCGACGGCTGCCGCGGGCTAGACGCCGCGAGCTTTGCGGACGCCCGTCTCTTCCGCCGTTTCCCGTCGGACGTTGAGGTCGGCAACGCTCCCCTGCAGCTCCTCGTAGACCTTGCCGACGGCGATGCCGAAAACCCCCTGGCCGCGCCCCAGCAGATCGATCACCTCGTCTTTGGACTTACAAGCGTAGATGGAACTCCCGTCCGAGATGATCGTGACCTCCTCCAGGGGCTGCTTCAGCTCGGTGCGGAGGTAGTCGACGGCGCGTCTCGTCTGCTGGAGGCTGACGCCGGCGTTGAGCAGATTTTTGATGATCTTGAGATGGACGATGTCCGTGAAGCCGTACATCCGCTGGCTCCCGGACCCGACGGCCGGCTTGATGCTCGGCTCGACGAGCTTGGTGCGAGCCCAGTAGTCGAGCTGGCGGTAGGTGATCCCGACGATCTTGCAGACCTGAGGTCCGCGAAAGCCCTCTTCCACCACCGTTGCAGCCATGGCACCCGGCTCCCTGACAAGGGGGTAATTACGCGGATGCAAGACTATGGTGGAGCTGATTCCTCTGTCAATGATTTCTCGAGGGTAGCGGAACCTTCGATGTCGAGTCGAGGGTTTGCTGTGTGTGTTCCTGCTGGTCAGCCGCCCGCGAAGTCGTCCGGGTTCACTTGATCGAGGAACTCGCGGAACTTCTCGACCTCTTGCTCCTCGTCGTCGCGGATCAGGATCGAGGCTTCGTTCAGGACTTCCTCGCTGCCGTAGATGGGCACATTCGTCCGAACGGCCAGCGCGATGGCGTCGCTCGGCCTGCTCGATACCTCTATCCGGGACCCGTTGTGCTCTAGCTCGATGGTCGCGTAGAAGGTCGAGTCCTTGAGTTCAGTGATGACGATCTTGTCGACCCGAACGTTGAGCTGCTCGATGACGTTCTTGAGCAGGTCGTGCGTCATAGGCCGGGGGGTCACGATCCCTTGCAGGGCGAACGCGATGGCGGTGGCCTCGACGGCGCCGATCCAGATCGGGAGGAAGCGCTCCCCCTCGCGCTCTCGGAGGAGCACGATCGGCTGGTTGGTCGGCAGCTCGACCCGGACGCCGACCAGCTGAAGTTCGATCACGTCGTCAAGCCTCCTCGGCGGCGTCCTGGCCGTACAGACTACGACAGCCACCCTATCGGTGAAAGCGCGTCCGGGCCCGGGTCCTGCAGGCTTACACGTACGGCGAGACGATGCGATCCGGATCGGTGTCGAGGGCCTCGAGGTCGCGGACGCCGATGATCGAGCGAAGGTTGCGGTACCGGCCGTTGTGGTCGAGGCCGTAGCCGATCACGAACTCGTCGGGGATGTCGAAGCCTTTGTAGCGGATCGGCACCTCGATGATGCGCCGCACGCTCTTGTCGAGCAGGGCGCACACCTCGAGCGAGCGCGGCTTTCGTGCGCGCAGGTTCGTGAGCAGGTACGTGACGGTGAGGCCGGTGTCGATGATGTCTTCCACCAGGATGACGTCTTGCCCCTCGATCGCCTCAGAGAGGTCCTTCAAGATCCGCACCACCCCGGAGCGGCCGCCGTCTCCATACGATGAGATCGCCATGAAGTCCACGCGCACCGGCAGGTCGATGCTCCGGACGAGGTCGGCCAGGAAGAGCACCGATCCCTTGAGAACCGCGATCAGGATCGGCGAGCGGCCGGCGTGATCGCGCGTGATCTCAGCGCCCATCTCGGCGACGCGTTTCTGGATCTGGTCCGGCTCCAGAACGAGCCCGACGGGGCTCGATGCACCTTCTGCCAACTAGCGATCCCCCGACAGGTACGCGCGCAGGTTCTGCCGCAGGAAGGCGTGGCGAAGTTTCCTCGAAAGACGCGTCAGCTCCGACAGCGACTGTGTCGCTTGCTTGCGGGTCTCGGGGCTGCGGTTGCGGAACGACGGAAGCACGACCTGCTCGAACAGGGCGGCTTCGCGCTCGGCGAACTGGCGGAACATCTTTAGATGTCGCGCCTCGACCCCGAACTGCAGGAAGTCGCGAGCGATCCGGCCGACGAGCAGGTCGTCCTGGTCGTAGTAGGTGCCGCCGTTCATCGTGTGCCGACAGATCACCCCGAACGACTGGAGCGACTGCACCTCGTTCAGCTCGAGGCCGGTTGCGGCGGCGAGGTCGCTCTCCGATAGGTGGAGCGCCGTTGCCGGTTCGGCGATGTCCTCATCGGCCTCGACCTCCGGACGGGGGGGCTTCGTGACCGGCTGGACCTCGGCGGCCACCGCGGCCGAGGGGTCCGCCATCCCGCCGTTCCCGCCGGTGGGGAGGCCGGCGTCGTAGGCGGCCAGGCGCTCGCGGATGACCTTGAGCGGCAGGTAGGAGTCGCGCTGGAGGGACAGGATGAATCGCAGCCGGTCCATGTCCTTCTGGTAGAACTTGCGATATCCGGAGGGGGTCCGCTCAGGGTCGATCAGTCCCTCCGTTTCCAGGAACCGGATCTTCGAGATCGTGATCTCGGGGAAGTCCGGCTTGAGGCCCCCGAGGACCTCCCCGATGCTCATGTACGGCCGGCCGGTCTTCACACGCCCGCCTTGGAAGCCGCGTAGAACATGAGCTTGTATTTCCCGATCTGAAGCTCGTCCCCCGAGGACAGTTCGGCAACGTCCACTCGCTCGCGGTTCACGTAGGTGCCGTTGAGGCTGCCCACGTCCTTCACGAGGAACCTCGCTCCTTCGCGCAGGACCTCGGCGTGACGACGGGATACGGTGATGTCGTCCAGGAAGATGTCGCTCGAGGGGTGTCGCCCCGCGGCGGTGAGATCCTTGTCGAGCAGGAAGGTGCTCCCTGCATTGTCGCCGCGCTTCACGACCAGCACGCCCTGGTCGGCCTCCAGCTCGTCGAGCGAGACGGCAACCTCCTCCGATTCGGCGTCGGGCTCCTCGGCGGAGCCCACGTGTAGCGTGAGGGTCGTATCGTCGGTGGCTGCGGCGAGCGGCGCACCGCAACGGCCGCAAAAATTCGCGCCGTCCGGGTTGCCGTGTCCACATCTCGTGCAATACATCGCGCGTCCCCCCTGAGAGCCCTGACCTTATAGCACAGGGTGAGGACACCCAAAAAGTTGGAGCCGGGAAGCGTGAAGCCGGGGTGGAGACTCGCGACGGCGAAACGCGTCTGGTCTAAGAAGATGCCTGTTCGGAGGCGATGAATTCCTGGTATTGCGTCGCCGAAAGGAGGCCGTCGAGCCCGGCGGGGGTCTTCGACTCGATAAGGACCATCCAGCCTTCGCCGTACGGATCCTGGTTCACGAGGTCGGGCGACTCCTCGAGGCGCGCGTTGCGCTCCTTGATCGTGCCCGTGACCGGAGCGTAGATGTCCGAGACGGATTTCGTCGACTCGACCTCACCGAACGGTTGACCCGCGGCCACTTCGGTGCCCGGGCCCGGCAAGTCGACGTAGACGATGTCGCCCAGCGCGTCCTGCGCGTAATGGGTGATCCCGACCCGGACGACGCCGTTCTCTTTCTTCGCCCACTCGTGCTCTTTCGTGTAGCTCAGACCCTCGGGATACATGCTCACCTCCGTGGAGCGCGTAGCGTAGGGAAAGGAAGGTCGCGGACGCAAGGCGGACGGACTGCCGGCACGACGCCGCTTTCTAGACGAGCCCGGCGCGGACCATCGCCACGTACCGTTCGAGCCAGCCTTCCGCCGCGTCCGACGTGGCGCCCTCGGCCCATACGTGGGTGATGGGGTCCTCCGGGTCGGGAAGGACGAGCGCCCAATCCTGGCCGTGGAAGACCTTCAAGCCTTCGATGTCCTCGGTCCGGTCGCCCCGGGCCGCAGTCGCGACGTGGCGCATGACCGTGCCCTTCTTCTCCCAAGGGGTAACGACCGTGGCATGACGGATGTGTGTGTTCGGGATCCCCTCGAGCCGCTCGATGAGCGAACCGTCGGACGTGGCGAGGATCTCGAGGAACCGGCAGAAGGAAGCCAGGGCGTCGAAGGCCGGGGTGAAGTCCGGGAAAACATAGGCGCCGTCCAAGCCTCCGGCGAAGATGGCCTGCTCGTCGGCGGCGGCCGCGGTCAGCGCACTCGCTGCATGGGGCGTCCGACGGACCGTGCAGCCGTGCTTGGCGGCGATCTTCTCCGCGACCGCCGGCGCCGAGACCGGTAGCACGACGACGCCGGGGCCACGGCGCTCGCACACCAGATCCAGCAGGAAGAGGAGAGCGCGCTCGGTCGGAACCTCGATGCCGCCTTCCAGCACGAGCTGGATCCGCTCCCCCAGCGTGTCGAAAAGCGCCCCGAACCGCGCTCGCGACGCCCGCACGAGCGAGGCAAGGTCGTCGAGCCGGTAGCGACGCTCTTCGTCGGACATCGTCGTGCGGTTCTCGTCGACGTAGGAGTTGACGGTGAGGATGTCGGTTCCCAGCCTGCCGAGGATGCCGGGAAGCACGAGCGCCGTCGGCCCGAACGCGCAATCGACCACGGCCTTGACGTTCGCGCGGCGGATCGCTTCCACGTCGAGCGTGGAGAGCAGGCCGGCCTGATAGAACTCGAGCGCTCGCGGCGGGAAGCGCAGCTCGCCGATCTCGTCGGGGAAGGCGCGGCGAGCGTCCTCGCGAAAATAGACCCGTTCGATGGCTCGCTCGGCTCCCTCGTCGATGTCGGCGCCCGAGGAGTCGAAGAACCGTATCTCGATCGACTGGGCGTCGCCGGGAACCGTCTCGACGGAGACGCCACCGGTCGCGCGTGCGGTGCGAAGGTTGAAACGCGCCACGGGAACGGGCGCGACCTCGAGGTCGTGCACGTGGATCCCGGATCCGTTCAACCCGGCGATGAAGGCGCGCTTGATAGTCCTTGCCGCACGCGATTGATCCCGGCAGGTGACCACGGTCGAGCCCCGTTTCAGGGTCGCGGCGTACGCCCCGCCGAGACGAACGGCGAGATCGGGTGTGATGTCGATGTTGATCAGGCCCGAGACCCCGCGGTGGCCGAACAGCGTCCGCGTGCCGCGCGACTCCCAGATGATGCTCCGGCCGATGACGGCGCCGGCTTCGACGGACTTGAACGGGTACACCTTGACGTTTGGCTGGAGCACGGCGTTCTCGCCGACGAACCCCTCGTCGCCGAGCACGACTCCTTCCTCCAGGCGCGCACCGCGCCGTACGTCTGCGTTGCGCCCGAGGACACAGCCGCGGAGGTTGACCCCTTCGCCGACGTAGGCGTTGTCGTGGATGATCGCGCGGTGCAGGAATGCGCCGGACTTCACCACGCTGTTGTTGCCGATCACGGTGAACTCCCGGATGTGCGCGCCGGCCTCGACCTTGGCGTGCTGTCCGAGCACGACGGGCCCGTCGATCTTCGCGTCGGGGTCGACGATCGCGCCGTCGTCGATCCAGACGCCGTCGGCGATCTCGAAGCCGGCGATCTCTGTGTCGACGCGGCGCTCCAGCACGTCCTTGTGCGCGCGCATGTACGTCTCGATCGTTCCGACGTCGCACCAGTACCCGTCGGCGACGTAGCCGTAGATCGGCGCGCCCTGCTCGAGCAGTATCGGGAAGAGGTCCTTGGAGAAATCGAACTGCGTGTCGGCAGGGATGTGCTTGAAGATCTCCGGCTCCAGAACATAGATGCCGGTGTTCACCGTGTCGCTGAACACCTGCCCCCAGCCGGGCTTCTCGAGGAACCGCTCGATGCGGCCTTGCTCGTCGGCGATAACGATGCCGTAGTCGAGCGGGTTGGGCTGGCGCGAGAGCACGACGGTCGCCAGCGCGCCCTTCTCACGATGGAACGCGGCGACCTTCTCGAGGTCGATGTCGGTGAGCGCGTCGCCCGAGATCACGAGGAAGGTGTCGTCGAGCGCGCCTTCCGCGTTCTTCACGCTGCCGGCCGTCCCGAGCGGCGTCTCTTCGGTCGCATAGGCGAGCGATACACCGAGGTCCTCGCCGTCGCCGAAGTACGTGCGCACGAGGCTCGCGAGGAACTGGACCGTGACGATCACGTCGGTCAATCCGTGCTTCTTCAGCAGAAGGACGATGTGCTCCATGAGCGGACGATTGACCATCGGAACCATCGGTTTCGGCTGGTTCGAGGTCAGCGGCCGCAGCCGCGTTCCCTCGCCGCCGGCCATGATGACGGCTTTCATCGGCCCATTCTGGGGAGTGGTCATGCAGGGAGGATTCTACCCAGCGCTTGCGGTGGCCCGTCCGGCGCGAAGCGAGGCAAGCGCGGATCGGCCGTATTCGACCGCCGCCATATAGGAGAACAGCACGCCCGGCACGTAACAGAGCCAGGCGAGGACCTGCATCCACTCCATCGGCGGATCGGTGATCGCGGCGCCGAGCCAGAACCCGAACGCGAACATGGTGCCGAACGAACCGGCCTTCCCATTCCACGTGACGGCCGGTCGCGGCACGCCTTTCGCGGTGAGGATCGGGATCATCGCGAGCAGCAAACCGTCCCGCGCGAGTACCACGACCACGGTCCAGATCGGCGCGAGCTCGAGCATGATGATGACGGTCGCCCCCGCCGCGACCGCGAGCCGGTCGAACAACGGGTCGATCGCGATGCCGATCTTCGACACTTGGTTGTAGCGTCGGGCGAGCTTGCCGTCGACCCAGTCGGTCGAGAAGCAAAAGAACCCGACGACGAACGCTGCCGCGATGTTCTCGGGCCCGAGCGCGAGCCACAAGAAGACGGGGATCAGCAACAGGCGAGCGAACGTGACGAGGTTGGGGGCGGTGAGGATCGCGTCGGATGGGTTCTCGGGCGAGCCCAGGGGCGCGCTCGGATCGATCTGGTCGCTCACGATCGCGATGCTATCAGCGTGTAGCCTTTTTCCAGGAGGTGGTAGCGATGGCGGACGATCATTACGACGCGACGGTGAACCGGGGCGACCTGAACATGCGGTCCTTCAAGGACGAGCTGAACGATCGGTGGAAGGACGGGTGGAAGGTCGCGCAGGTCTTTATGCAGGGGGGAAACACGATCGTGATCTGGGAGCGCCGCACCGGCTGAGGCATATGCCTGGTCGGCCGGCGGTTTCATGGCTGGATCGCCAGGGGTTCGGAGCGCCAACGGACTCGCTACGCCTTCCCCGCGACCGCGTGGGTCGTCTTGGGCTGCATCACCCTGAGACCACCGCGACCAACGTTACGGTCGTCAAGATCTGCACACTCTGCGGCTTCTGGACTCCTGATGTCACCTCCCTAGTATCGGGGTTCGGCCGGCAATCAAGGGCGCCAAGGTAACTTGCGGCTTCTCTCAGAACAAGGTAACTTGTCATGAGCACACCCGAGCCGTTGATCGCACCGACCGCCCGGAAGCACGGGATCGACGACGACATGTTGCACGCACATCGGAACGCCACCGACGCGTGGGACCTCGAAGATGGGTTGGTCATGCTCGTCGGGCCAGATCGTGCCGGCGCGTCGATCGAGATCGGGCTGGTACGCGCTCGCGACGGAACGTCCGTGATCGTTCATGCAATGAAGGCCCGGCCCAAGTATCTGAGGTGATTCGTACGCCGCGCAGTGTGATGGAGATCATCGAGCAGGCAGAGGACCTCGCGCGCCAGTTCGAGAGTTTCGAACCGGATCCCTCGGATCGAGCGCGCGCTAGATCTCTAGCCGCCGTGCATCGCGCCGCCCTCGCCCGTGCGAAGGCGGAGGCGACGCTCTTTAGGGCGGTGACGAACGCCAGAGCCAACGGCCACTCTTGGAGTGCGATCGGGACCGTTATCGGTACATCAGGCGAGGCGGCTCGGCAGAAGTACGGCAGCGCGCAGGATCGGCAACGGAAATAATGCAGTCGGGACGGGGAGATTTGAACTCCCGACCTCTTGACCCCCAGTCAAGCGCGCTAACCAAGCTGCGCCACGTCCCGTAGGGCGCATCCTAGCGCTTGCGTTTGTCTCCCGAGCGCCCGCTTTGGACCCTGACGACTACCCGCATCGACGTTCCTTCGAATCCGAATCGCTCGCGAAGCCGCCGCTCTAACCCCCTGACTGCCTGCGGCGAGATCTTCCCGGACGCGAAAAGCACGATCTCGGGCGGCTTCGTCCGGGCCTGCGTCACGTACTTGAGCCTGACCGGGCGCTCCCCGCCGCCGAGCGGGATCCTGCCGGCGACCTCTCGCAGCCAGGAGTTGAGCTGCGCCGTCGGAACCCGTTTCTCCCACGCGGCTCTCGCCTCCCGGACGACGGGGAGGAGCTTCCCGACGCCCCGACCGGTCAACGCCGAGGTGCGGACCAGCGGCGCCCAGGACACGAAATGGAGCAGCTCCTCGACCTCACGCTCGAGCCACTTCTGCTTCTCCTCCTCCACCAGGTCCCACTTGTTCAGGACCACGACCGCCGCCCGGCCGGCGTCGGCGACCCGCTGCGCGATCTTCTGGTCCTGCTCGGTCGGTCCTTCGGCAGCGTCGATCATGATCACCGCGACATCGGCATCGTCGATCGCTCTTAGGCTGCGCACGAGCCCGTAGTACTCGGGCCCGCTCGCGTGCTTGACCTTTCGGCGGATGCCGGCCGTGTCGACGAACCGGAAGGGCGTCCCGTCGACCTCGACGACCGTGTCCACCGCGTCGCGCGTCGTCCCCGGCGCATCGTCGACGATCGAGCGCTCGTCGCTCACGAGCCGGTTGAACAAGGAGGACTTGCCGACGTTCGGCCGTCCCACCAGTGCCACGTTGATCGCCTCGTTCTCGTTTTCCGGCGCCTCGCCGGGGTCTATCCCGCGGACGTGCTCGGCGATCACGTCGAGCAAGTCTCCCGAGCCGCGTCCGTGGAGGGCGCTCACGGGAAACGCCGGACCGAGTCCTAGTCGCTCGAGCGCATGCGTCTCCCGTTC
The DNA here is from genome assembly GCA_040905475.1 of Actinomycetota bacterium. Classification (NCBI taxonomy): domain Bacteria; kingdom Bacillati; phylum Actinomycetota; species Actinomycetota bacterium. The sequence continues at coordinate 4,989 of JBBDRM010000104.1, read as the reverse complement.
GGCAGGAGCGTCGTCGACCTTATTGGCCGCCACGATCACCGGTACCGACCCGCGCTTGAGCGAGCGGGCGACGGCGAGGTCGTCGGCCGTGGCGCCGGTCGTCGCGTCCACCACGAAGACGATGAGGTCGGCGGCCTTGGCCGCGCGTTCCGCCTGCGCGACGACTTTCGCTGAGAGCCCGCGCGCCCGCGGTTCCCACCCGCCGGTGTCGACGACGGTGAACGAAGTGCCGTCCCAGTCGACCGGGTAGCCGCGCGGGTCGCGCGTCACCCCGGGCTCGGGATGCTCGATGGCCTCGCGCCTGCCGACCATCCGGTTGACCAGCGTCGACTTCCCGACGTTGGCCCGGCCCACGATCGCGACGAGCGGCGGTCCCTTGCGCCGTTCAACGGGCCGGTCAACGACGTCGGCGGCCACGGCTCGCCTCCTTAGCCAAGGCGACGACCTCGGCCACCACGTTCGCGGCGGTCCGCCCGGTCGAGTCGATCACATGGGCGTCGCGGGCGCGGGTGAGCGGCGAAGCCGCCCGCGTCGAGTCGCGGCGGTCGCGGCGGATCTGATCCTCCTTCAAGCTTCCCTTGGTCATCCGAACTCCGGCCTTGGACAGCTCGCGGTGGCGGCGGTCGGCCCGCTCGGCGACCGATGCCGTCAAGTAGACCTTCACATCGGCTGCTGGGGCCACCACCGTCCCGATGTCGCGGCCTTCCGCCACGAACCCACCGCGCCCCATGATGTCCCGCTGCCGGTCGACGAGCACTTTCCGGACCCCGGGATGGGCGGCAACCTCCGACACGGAGCGGTTCACCTCGGGCGAGCGGATGGCCCTGCTCGGGCGCCGTCCATCGACCAGAAGACCCTGCTTGTCGTGCTCGAACCTGGTTTTTCGAGCCAGAGCCGCCAACGCCCGCCCGCTGGACGGATCGATCCCCTCGCGGAGCGCTTTCAGGGTGAGCGCGCGGTACATCGCGCCGGTATCCAGTCGGTCGAGGCCGAGCGAGCGAGCGACTCCTTTCGCGACCGTGGTCTTCCCGCTGCCTGCCGGCCCGTCGATGGCGACGACGATCGGGCGGCGCTTACGCGCCGAACCGCTGTTCCTCACTCCCGTTCTCCTTCGGACCACGAGGCTCAGCGTTATAGCAGGTCTTCGACCGCAGAGAGGAACCCGGGATATGAGATCGCGACCGACTCCCACCCCGAGACCTGGGTCGGCCCCTCGGCCCCAAGCCCGGCGATCGCCAGGGCCATCGCTATCCGGTGGTCGCCGGCCGCTTCCACCGCGGCCCCCCGCAATCCACCGATGCCTCGAACCACGAGACCATCGGGGGTCGTGTCGATCTGGGCTCCCATGGCACGAAGCCCGGACGCCATCGTGGCGATGCGGTCGCTCTCCTTCACCCGGAGCTCGGCCGCGTCCGCCAGGACGGTTTCCCCCTCCGCGTACGCACCGAGCACCGCGACCAAGGGAAGCTCATCCACGGTCCGGACGATGTCGGCTCCGCCGATCGAGACCGGCCGACGGTCCCCCGCCCGTACCGTCACGGTCCCCCGCGGCTCGCCGCAGACCTCACGGACCTCCGAAGTTTCGACCCGCGCGCCGAACCGTTCGAGCACCTCAAGGATTCCGGTACGGGTCGGATTCAAGCCGACGTCGTGCACCGTCACTTCCGAGCCCGGCAGGATCGCGGCTCCTACCAGGAGGAACGCTGCACTCGACAGATCACCAGGGACACTCAGCGACGAAGCGTTTTGGATATTTGTCGACTTAACGACTACTCGATTCGGGGATCTCACGATGGATACCCCTAGGTATTCGAGCATTCGTTCACTGTGATCGCGCGAGGCCCCCGGCTCCTCGATCGCCGTCTCCCCCGACGCCTGCATCCCCGCGAGCATCAGACAGGTCTTGATCTGAGCGCTCGCGACCGGCGATCGGTGCTCGATGCCGTCCAGATCCCCGCCCCGGACACGAAGGGGCAGGTAGCGGCCATCCTCTCCCCCGTCGATCCCCGCCCCCATCGCACGGAGCGGTTCGACCACGCGAAGCATGGGTCGTCGCTTTAGCGATTTATCGCCGTCGAGACTTGTCTCGAAAGGCCGGCCGGCAACGACCCCGATCAGCGATCGCGCCGTCGTCCCGGAATTACCGCAGTTGAGGACGTCGGAGGGCGGCTGTAGACCGCTCCAGCCTCGACCTTCGACCAGTATCTCCCAGTCAGAGCCTCTAGTTGAGAGTTGAGGAGCCTCTACTGGAGATTGAGAGTTACTAATTATCTGGACCCCGAGCGAGGCGAGCACCGACCGGGTTGCTCCGACGTCGAGTGAGTCCGACAGACCCTCGATGCGGCACTTCCCTTCCCCGACCGCGGAGATGAGCAAGGCTCGGTGGCTGATCGACTTGTCTCCAGGCACACGGAGCTCGCCGGAGAGTCGTCCGGCCGGCTCAATGACTTGTCCATTGGTCATCTTGTCGATAAGTCGCGGTGTCTATTCACCGCCTGATCGATGAATGCCTTGGAGGCTGATAGATCGTCATGGCGATCGATTCCTTCATCTCTTTATCGATATATCGATGAACCGCTTCATAGAGATAGCGATGAAGCATTCTGACGACATTTTGTATCGCGCTCCCGTGCAGACCAGCACCGGTCTATGAGTCGATAAGTGGATGTATCAGTGAGTAGTTTCATAGCTTTATCGATGTAGTCCTCAAGAGACTCATCGCTCTGTCGCTTCATAGCGACGTCAATCTAACGTCGTATCCCTTCGAAGACAGAGCACTTTGTACCTGATGCGCTTCGTCAACGCCCGAGATGATGAGACGCAGGGTCCCCCTCCCCCCCTCCTCGGCGTGCGTGATCTGGAGATCCTCGATGTTGACGCCGAGATTGCCGACCGTAGTCGTGACTTCGGACAGGACGCCGGGGCGATCCGGAACGGGGATGAGAACCTCCACCGACTCCCCTCCAGCCCTTCTACCAGGCAGTTCACGCCTCGAGGCTCGGGCGGTTAGGAGCCGCTTCCGAAGGTCGTCGCGCTTCCCGGCCTCGATCAGATCGCCGAGCTCGTCGATCCGCCGGGCGAACTCGCGGAGCACGCCGGCGATCGCCACGGCGTTCTCGGCGCAGATGTCGAGCCAGATGTCCGGGTTGCTCGCTGCGACCCTCGTGATATCCCGGAAACCGCCCGCTGCCAGCGACAATAGGCCGCCGTGCTCCTTCCCGCGCTCTGCCGCGAGGTTCATCAATGCGGCTGCGGTGAGGTGCGGCAGGTGGCTGATCACGGCCAGGAGGTCATCGTGTTGCGACGGATCCAGCGCCATGACCTGAGCGCCGAGGCGGGCGAGGAGTGAATGCAGGGCCCGGTAGGCGCCTGCGTCGACCCGCTCGGTCGGTGTCAGGATCCACCAGCACCCTTCGAAGAGGGCCGGGTCGGCGGCGCCGATGCCCTCCTCCTCGGTCCCGGCCATGGGGTGTCCGCCGATGAAAGTCGCACCCTCGATCTCAAGGTCCTCGACCTCGAGCACGACTCGAGACTTGGTACTGCCAACATCTGTCAGGACGACGCCGTCCTTCAGCCCGGCGCGAGCCTGCTGGATGACCGATGGGATCTTCCCAACCGGCGTGGCCACGAACACGAAGTCCGCGCCGCGCACCGCATCCTCAGGCGAATCGGAGGCGCGATGCGCCGCTCCCCGAGCGACGGCTTTCGAACGGACGTCTGGATCGAGGTCGTAGGCGATGACCTCCTCGACATCGGAGAGCTTGCGGAGCGCGAGGCCGAGTGAGCCGCCGATCAGCCCCGTCCCAAGCAGAGCGACGCGCACGGGACTACTGGGGAAGGTCCGTCCGGAGGGGGACGGCCCCTTCCAAGTAGACGTGACGGAGCGTGGCCGGTTCCTTCTCTGTGTAGAGGTGCATCAGCACGCGGATGCACCGGCCGACCGCGCCCTCAACGTCCAGCTCGCGAGCGCAGAGAAGCGGTATATCGCTGATCCCGATCTCGCGGGCGGCGGCTGCCGGGAACTCTGAACGGATGTCGTCCGTGGCGGTGAAGACGATGCTTATCAAGTCCGACTTGGACACGGCGTTCCGCTCGAGCATCGTCTTGATCAGGTGGGCGGTTCGCTCGATGACCTGGTCACGCGCATCGGTATCGAGCGTGATCGCTCCCCGGAGGGCTCGGACGCGTTCGGCCATGGCGAGCAGAACTATAAAGGGCTGCCGGCTAGAGGCCTACGAGCTTATGCAGCTCCCCTACTTCTTGCGGCGTCAACCGGCGGGTGCGCCCGACCTTGAGTTCCTTCAGGCTGAGCGGTCCGAACCGGGTGCGGACGAGATTGAGCACCGGGAACCCGACCGCTTCCAGCATGCGCCGGACCTCGCGCTTGCGACCCTCGGTCAGAACGAGCTCGACCTGGGTCCGGCTGCCGGCGCCTCGGACGATCTTGGCCGACTTCGCGCGGGCCGGGCCGTCTTCGAGTCGGACCCCCGTGGTGAGCCGTCGGATCGCGGCCGGTGGGACCAACCCTTTGACCTCGGCAAGATAGGTGCGCGGGATCTCGTACCGCGGGTGCGAGAGACGGTGGGTCAGTTCCCCGTCGTCGGTCATCAGAAGCAGTCCCTGGGTATCCGCGTCGAGCCGGCCGACCGGATACAGGCGACGATCGGATCGGACCAGGTCGATCACGGTCTGCCGGCCTTGGGGATCGGTGACGGTGGTGACGACGCCGGTCGGCTTGTTGAGCAACACGTACTCATGATCGGTCTTGATGTGGACGCGTTGCCCGTCCACCTCGATCTGAGAGGTTTCGGGGTCGACGCGCATCCCGAGGGTCGTCGCGGGACGACCATCGACCCAAACCCGTCCGGCGAGCATCAACTGCTCCGCGGCACGACGAGACGCGACCCCGGCATGGGCCAGAACCTTTTGAAGCCGCTCCCCTTCTTGAGGAACCGAAGGCTCCGGCTCTCGCGGCGGTACCTGCCGTGG